>JAHFBW010000123.1 GCA_023249845.1 Candidatus Eiseniibacteriota bacterium | reverse complement strand
ACTTCAACACCGGCGCGCCCATGATCCAGGACGAAGATGGACAACTGGTGGCCTTGGTATCGGTGGATGTCGCCGATCGCGCCCTGGCGGATTTTGTCCACGATGCGCAACGCGCGGTCCGCGAGCGGGTGAAGCTCCCGCCGGGGTACCGGCTCGACTGGGCGGGACAGTTCAAGTACTACGAGCGCGCTCAGGCGCGGCTGGCACTCGTCGTCCCCGTCACGTTGCTGCTCGTGTTCGCGCTGCTCTATTTCAACCTGCGCTCGGTACCCGAGACCGCGATCGTGATGCTTGCCGTGCCGTTCTCGCTCATTGGCGCTGTGTGGCTGGTGTGGCTGCTGCACTACAACCTCAGCGTCGCGGTGTGGGTGGGGATGATCGCCCTGGCCGGCCTCGACGCGGAGACCGGCACGGTGATGCTGCTGTATCTCAACCTCGCGTACGAAGAACACCGCAAGCGTGGGGCGCTCAGGGACCGCGACGACCTGACCGAGGCCATCGTCCAAGGGGCCGCTCATCGCATCCGCCCCAAGATGATGACCGTGTGCGCCATCCTGTTCGGCCTGCTGCCCATCATGTGGGGTCACGGCAGCGGCGCCGACGTGATGAAGCGCATCGCGGCCCCTATGGTGGGCGGTGTGATCACGTCGTTCGTGCTCGAGCTGCTCGTCTACCCCGCGGTCTTCGCATGGTGGAAGGGGCGCAGCCTTCCGAAGCTGCCGGACACGGGTACCGCGGAGTCGATCACTCAACGCTGAACCGAGGAGGTATCCCCATGAAGTTCACACTGCTCACGCTCGCGCTGTCCACCCTTGCCGTTGCCGCCGGATGCCATGGTGAACGCAACACGGCTGCCGGACCTCAAGAGGTCCAGATCGCCGTGACGGACGGCGGCTTCGAGCCGGCCCGGGCCGATGTCCCACGCGGGCAGGCGTTCACGCTGGTCGTCACCCGGAAGACCGACCAGACCTGCGCCAAGGAGATTCTGATCCCCGCGCTCAACGCCCGTCGCGCGCTGCCCCTTAATCAAGCGGTACGCATCAGCGTCCCCGCTGGCGTGGCGGACACGCTGAACTACATCTGCGGCATGCACATGCTGGGTGGTACGATCGCGGCCAAGTGAGTGGGCTCAGAGGACCTCAGCGGGATAACCCTCAACGTCCAAGGTGGAGTGTGTCCGGCTATGCTGAGTTCAGCATGATCGGGTCAACTCCAGAGCACTTTCTTGGGGCGGGTCATCGCGCATGAATCGACGGGCATCTCTCATGACCATCGACATCCTCTACTTTGAAGGCTGTCCGAACCACACCTCGACGTTGCAGCTCGTGCGTGAGGTCGTACGGGATCTCGGCGTCAGCGCAGCCGTGCGCGAGGTCGAGGTCAAAGACAGAGAGGACGCGTCGCGGCTTCGTTTCCTTGGGTCCCCAACTGTCCACGTGGACGGCAAGGACATCGACCCCACGGTCATCGGGCGCACGGACTGGTCATTCAGTTGTCGGCTTTACGATCGGTCGGGGGTACCGCCGCGCGCCATGATCGAACGTGGCATTCGAAGCAGGATCCAGGCATGAAGGCAGGTGTCCTGGCCTCGATCGGGTCGATCGCGATGGCGGCCACCGCATCGGCGTGTTGTTGGCTGCCACTTGTGGCAGTCGGACTCGGGTTTGGCGCCGGCGCCGGCGCCCTGATGCTCGAGCGGTATCGCTGGGTGTTCCTGGGCGCCGCTGCGATTCTCCTGGGCATCGGCTTCTTCTTGAACTACCGCCGCGATCCGCGGTGCGCTGCGGATGGCTCCTGTCCGCCGGAGCGCCCCGTGCTGTGGCGGGTCAATCGCATCGTGCTCTGGGCGAGTGCGGTTGTCGTGGTGTTGTTCTCACTGTTCCCCCAGATCATCGCCGCTCTCCCCACGGGCGGCCGGTCCACCGCGGCCATGACACCGTCGGACACGACGAGCCTTGTGCTCGATGTGGGAGGGATGACGTGCGCCACGTGCGAGGAGCCGGTGGAGCGGGCGCTCGAGTCCATGACCGGAGTCCGTACGGTTCATGCGGACGCCGCCAGCGGTCGCGTCACCCTGATCCTCTCGGGCGAGTCCACTCCAGAGGACTCCATGTTGAGATCGAGGGTGCAGGGGGCGGGGTACGAGTTCATTCGCCGAGAACCAGCCCTGGCGTCCCCGCGGCGACCACTGGCTCGGCTCTCGGATGACGGTCGTGAGCTGCGTGACGCGTTCAACCGCGATCACGAGTCGGCAAGGATCATCGCGTTCCTGTCTCCGACCTGAGGGGCATGCCAAACCGGCGCCCGGGTGGTGCAGAGCGTTCTCGATGAGCTGCCTTCAGCAGATGTGAAGGTGTACGTCGTGTGGGAACCGATCCGCCTGTGGGATCGGCGATCATCCGCAGATCACGATCGCGCACTTGTCCCGGATCGACGCGCGCTGCATTTCTGGGCGCGGAACCTGGAACTTGCAAAGGCGTTCCAGAAACCGATCGGTCTCGCCACGGAGCCCGCCTGGGACGTCTATCTCCTGTACCCCGCAGGCACCCGGTGGTCGGAAGGCCATGCGCCGACGCCCAGCGAGTTCATGCACCAACTTCCGGGCCGGCTCCCCGACGCCAACATGCTCGATGAGCGCGGGTTGGCTCGCCGTCTGAGCCAGGTTATCGGTGATTCGCCGGCAACCGTCCAACGGGAATAGCTCCCTCGTCGAGCCTGTCCTGGTTTCTATGTAGGCTCCGTCCCGGTCACGCGGTCATACGCTTGCACAGAAATCAGGACAGGCTCGAAGGTCGGCGGTTCCAGCGAATTCCACGTCACCCCCTGGGGCAGCGAGCAGGAGTTCGTTTACTGCTACTGCCGACTGGATTCTATCGTCTGAGTGCAGATCGATTCGTGGCGCGGGGACGAATCGTCGTGCGTTGAGCGCCTATTGAGCACCGCGAGGTGCGTTGGGCCCCGAGCGACGGGACGACTAGAGTGGGCTCCATGGGGAGTTCCACGAAGACGTTCCGCGACGCCGCTTGTGTCGTGCTCGTGCGCGGCCACGGCTCTGCACTCGAGGTGTACTGGGTCCGTCGGAGCGACGCGGTGCCATTCCAGCCGGGATTCATGGCGTTCCCGGGCGGCAAGGTGGACGCCGCCGATGCCGCGTTCGAAGTGCCCGGCGTCGCCGACGACTTCGAGCGCGCCGCGCGCGTCTGCGCGGTACGCGAAGCGCTCGAGGAGATCGGCGTGCTGGTGGCGCACGACGGGGCTGTGGACGCCGCGGGCGTGGCCGCGGCACGAACCGCGCTGCTCGAGGGTCGCGCGACGCTCGCCGAGGTCACGCGCGAGCACGGCTGGAACCTTGCGCCCGAGTCGCTCACGTTCGCGGGCCGTTGGCAGACGCCGGTGTTCGCGCCGGTGCGCTTCGACACGCTGTTCTTCCTCTGCCGGCTTCCGGACGGGCAAGAGGCAACGATCATTCCGGGCGAACTCGCAAGCGGCGAGTGGGTGAAGCCCCTGGAGGCGCTCGATCGCTATCGCCACGGCCAGCTCACGTTCGCGGCTCCGATCCTGTGGACGCTGGTGGCGATCGCCGAGGGCGAGGTCGGGCTCGCCGAGCGCATCGCCCAGGGGCCGACGCGCGCGGCCACGCCGGTGCGTCGCGTCGAGCTGCAATGGGGCGTGGTGCTGCACGCCATGCGCACGAAGCCGCTGCCGCCCGCGCTATACACCAACGCGTACCTGATCGGCGAGCGCGACATGGCGCTCGTGGACCCGGGCGCGGGCGAGCCTGAGCATCTGCGCGAGCTGTGGGCGCTCACCGATCACCTGGTGAGCGAGGGCCGGCGCGTCACCATGATCGTAGTGACGCATCACCATCCCGACCACACCGGCGGCGTGCAGGCTTGTCGCCAGCGTTTCGGCGCACGCGTCGTGGGGCATCGCGAGCTGGCGCCGCACCTGCCGCTCGACGTGGTGGTGAAGGACGGCGACTGGTTGCCGCTCGCGCCCGGCCTGAACGACTGGACACTTCAGATTCTGGAAACTCCGGGCCACTCGCGTGACTCGATCTCGCTCTGGCACGCGAAGCGCCGCGCGCTGTTCTGTGGGGACCTGCTTCCCGGCGGCGCCGGCAGCGTGGTGATCGACCCGCCGGACGGCGACATGACGGCGTATCTCGCCTCGCTCGAGCGTTGCGCCTCGCTCGACCCCGTCACCCTGTTCCCCGCGCATGGTTCGCCCTCCAACGCCGCCGTGCGGCGTATCCGCGCGCTCATCCGGCATCGGTTGGAGCGCGAGGAGAAGGTGATGGCGGCGCTCGCCCCCGGCCCGGCCGCGCTCGCTGAGCTGCTGCCAGTGGCTTACGCCGACACATCGCGTGAGCTGTGGGGGTGGGCGGAGCGCTCGCTGCTCGCGCACCTGGAAAAGCTGGAGCGGGACGGCCGCGCCGCGCGCGAGGGCGACCGATGGCGCGCCGGGTGACGTTCGCGCGTTCATTCTCGACGGAGGACCCGTGCCGTTCGTGATGGCGCTGCTGTCGTCCATGCTCTACGGCGTCGCGGACTTCCTGGGCGGCATGGGTTCGAGGCGCGGGCCAGCCGTGACGGTCACCGCATGGTTCCAGATCGTGGGGCTCGCGTGCCTCGTGGTCTACGCGCTCGTGGCACCCGGTGCCACGCGCCTCGCGGACCTCGCGTGGGCTGCGGGCTCCGGCGTGGCCGGCGGGCTCGGAGTGCTGCTCCTCTACCGAGTGCTGGCCAGCGGCACCGTGAGCACCGCGGCGCCGCTCGTCTCGATGATCGCGCTCACCGTTCCCGTAGCGGCGGGCCTCGCAGGCGGGGAGCGCCCGGGACTGTTGCCGCTCCTTGGCGTGGCGGCGGGAGCGGTGGCGGTGGTGTTGATCGCAGCGCACGGCGAGGCCGGCGAGGGCGCAAGCGGCGCGGTTCGCACCGAGCCACGAAGGCCACGAACGACCGCCGTCGAGTTGCTCCCCGCCGTGGCGAGCGGCGTGCTGATCGGGCTCTTCCTCGTCTGTCTCGGGCGAGTCGAGAGAGGTGCGAGCGGCTGGCCGCTCGTGGCCGGCCGAGGCGCGGCCACGGTCACGCTGTTCGCCATGCTGTTCGCAAGCCGCGCGGTCGTGGTCCCACCCGCGGCCACGCGCCCGTTCATCGCTGGCGCCGCGCTCACGGACGTGTCCGCGAACGTGCTCTACCTGCTCGCCGTCCAGAGAGCACCCATGAGCCTGATCGCCACTCTCGTGTCGCTGGCGCCCGCCACCACGGTCGTGCTTGCGCAGGTCGTGCTTCGCGAGCGGCTTGGCACCGCGCAGAAGCTCGGCGTGGTCGTGGCCCTCGTCGCGGTGGTATTGCTCGCGCAGGGTTGAACAGCTCGAGAACCGCGGAGGCGCACATGGAAGCCCTGATCTGGCTGGCGACCGGCATGCTGTCGGGGTGGGCGGCCGGGAAGCTCATGAAGGGTCGCGACTACGGCGTGACGGGCAACATGATCCTGGGATTGCTCGGCAGCCTGGTCGGTGGCTGGATCTTCGATGCGCTCGGCTTTGCGCGCCCGCAGGATCTCTGGCGACACGCCGCGGTCTCGCTGCTGGGCGCGATGATGACGCTGGCGGTGGCGAGGCGGCTGCGTCCCGTGGCGCGCCAGACGCGAAGAGCGTTCGGCGAGGGCGGCACGTTCGTCGACCTGGAGGCCGCCATCCGGAAGCTCGGCAAGTTCGAACGTGCGACGCTCGACCGGGTGCTCAAGCGCGGCGAGCACCGCGACCTGAACGTTGCGTTCGAGGAGCGCATGACGTTCGGCCAGCGCACCGCCGACAAGGTGGCTCATTTCGGCGGAAGCTGGACGTTCATCGGCACGTTCCTGCTCTTGATGGTCATCTGGATGATCGTGAACGGCCAGCTCCATCGACCGTTCGATCCCTTTCCGTTCATCCTCCTGAATCTCTGCCTGTCGTGCCTCGCGGCGCTCCAGGCGCCGGTCATCATGATGAGCCAGAACCGGCAGGCGGCTAAGGACCGGCTGATGGCCGCTAACGACTACGAAGTGAACCTGCGCTCGGAGCTGGCACTCCAGAGCCTGCACACCCATTTCGATCAACTGCGTGAACGCGACTGGTCGGAGCTGGTGAACATGCAGAAGCGGCAGATCGAGCTGCTCGAGGGCATCGTGAGGGACCTGTCGGCGAAGGACGGCGGCACGAGGTGAGCCCGAGCGACCGCGGCGCGGGCCCGGCGCGCACTGGGGGCGCGCGGGCCGCGGGCAGACGCGGTCGAGGAGCGAAACGCGCCGCACTCGCGGCGCCTGTTCGCGTACACGCTCCGGCGCCGCGCACGGCGCGCGACCCCTGGGCCTGGGCAAGCGTGCTGGCAATCGTTCCGCTGCTCGCGCGATGCATCGGCGCACCGCTCGGGGAGGCGGTCGCCGAGGACTTCGACTTCCTCCACCGGACACTGTTCTCCGGCATGGGCTCGCTCTTGGATGGCGGGGGCTCGACGGCGTTCTGGCGGCCGGTCGCACACCAGCTCTACTACGCGGCTCTGGGGCCAGTCATCGTGGGCAGCCCGCGTGTCGTGGCGGCGCTGCACGTCCTGCTGCTCGCGGCGGGAGGCCTGCTCGTCTATCGCACGCTGCGGCCGCACATGAGCGGGTTCGCCGCGTTCGCCGCCGCCACGTTCCCGATGTTCTCCGAATCCACACGCACGCTCGTGAGCTGGCCGAGCCAGTTCGTGGACGTGGGGCTCTACTTCTTCAGCGCGCTCGCGTTGCGCGAGGCATCGCGGCGCCGGCTGCCCACGGCGCTCGCCGCGGCGCTGATCGCGCTGTTCTGCAAAGAGGTCGGAGTGGTGACGCTGCTGATGCTGCCGTGGTTGCCAAGCGTTCTCGACCGCCCCGAGCGCAGGCGCTGGCTCCTCGGCTCGGGGGCAGTGCTCGCGCTGTGGGCGACGGCCTACGTTGCCGTGCGCAACTCCGCGCACCTCGCCCTCCCGCACGGGATCGAGCACGAGGCCGCGGGCGCGCCATGGCAGACGCGGATCGCATGGGCGCTCAATGGCAGCGTTCGCGCGCTGGGCAGCCTGGCGCTCAAGCCGGGGGCCGGCGACACCGCCGCGCTCGTGGTGTTCGCGTCGCTCGTCGCAGTGGTCGCCTTCGCGGTGATCGCAAGTCCGGCGGTGCGAGTGCGCTTCGCCGCCCGGCGCGGATGGATCGGCTGGGGACTCGCATGGTTCACACTCGCCACCGCAACGCTCGTTCCCATCCACCCGCTCTGGCAGCCGAATCGGAGCCAATTCGGGGCCACTGGCGCGGGGATCGTGGCCGCGCTGTCGCTCGAAGCGGTGCATCCCGCGGCCGCGGGAGCGCTCGTGCTCGGCCGACTCGGCCTGCTGCTCATGTCCCCGCCCGCGGCCACGACCATTTCGGAGGCGGCGCCCGAGACCGGCGCGTTCATGGACTTCGTGCACCTCTCGAGGCTCCAGCGGTTCATGAACGAGACACGGTCCGAGTTGGCCCGCCGGTACCCGTCCGCCGCACAGCACTCGAACCTCATGGTCATGAACCTTCCGCGCAGCCTGAGCTACGCCCTGGGCGGCGACCGGGCGGCGCAGGTGTGGTACCGCGACACGACGCTTCGCACCGTCAGCTTCACGCGGCTCGTGGCGGACTCGGCGCTCCCCATGATCGCTGCGGTCCAGTACCAACCTCGCGGCAACCCGCAGATCGTGCTGGTCTCGCCCGACGCGATGCGGGCGCAGGACCAGGGTTTCCGGCACATTCGGGCGCAACGTTGGGGGGCAGGCATCCAGTCCCTGGCCCGCGCCGACTCGCTCGAGCCCGACGCGAGTCTCACCGTGTTCCACGGCAACAATGCCGGTTATCGCTCGCTCGCCCTGCTGCAGCTCGGCCGCTTCACCGAGGCCGAGCGCGAGGCTCGTCGCGCGCTCACGCTCTACGATCGCGATGACAACGCGCGACGCGTCCTCGGCCTGGTACTGATCCAACTCGGCCGGCTGGACGAGGCGGAGGCGCACGTGCTGCGTATGGAGCGGGCGTACGGAGACGTGCCGTGGGTGCAGGACCTGCGCGCGAGGCTCGCCGCCGCTCGTCTCGGCACGACGCGGCGCTGATTCAGGCGGGCCAGACGCGGCTCGCGACCCACGCGACGAGCGCGCACGACGCGAGCACCCGGTGCAGGCTCCAGCCCGAGCGCAACAGGAGTGCCGCCAGCACCGCGAGTGCGAGCGCGCGCAGATCGAGCGACGCCAGCTCGGGGACCTGCATCCGGAGCGGCGCCGCGCTCCACGGCGTGACACGCGCGAACAGCACGTGCATGGCGAACCAAGTGGCAAGGTTGGCGATGATGCCGAGCACGGCCGCGGTGAGCACCGCGAGCCCGGACTGAAGCCGCGGTCGGTGAGCGAGCGACGTCACGTAGGGCGCTCCCGCGAAGATCCACAGGAAGCACGGGACGAACGTGGCCCAGAGCGCGATCGCGGCGCCTCCCAGGCCGTTCGCGAACGCCGAAGCGGGATGCGCGGACCAGGCCGACATGAACCCGACGTACTCGGTGACGAGGATGAGCGGGCCCGGCGTCGTCTCGGCGAGCCCCAGGCCGTCGAGCATCTGGCGCGCGGTGAGCCAGCCATGAGCCGTCACGACCTCCTGGCCCATCCATGCAAGCACGGCGTACGCCCCGCCGAACGTCAGCACGGCGAGCTTTGAGAAATACCAGCAGAATCGTGTGAGGAGGTGCTGTGGGCCGAGTGCGAGCGCCACTCCTCCGAGCGGCGCCCACCAGACCGTGAGCCACGTGGCGATCGTGACCAGGGTGGCACGCCACGACGTCGGCTCGGGCCGGATCTCGGTTGGCGCGACGCTCCTGTCGGGCCACAGCCAGCCCAGCGCCAGCGCGCCCAGGACCACGACGGGAAAAGGCATCGCGAACGCG
>JAHFBW010000122.1 GCA_023249845.1 Candidatus Eiseniibacteriota bacterium | reverse complement strand
CTACTACACCTGCGTCCGCATCGGCGACAACGTGTGGTATCCCACCAAGAAGATGGCTCGGCGCATGGCCTCCACCAAGATCAACCCAAACTTCTACGGCTCCGTCACGATCGAGAACCTCTGATGCCCGTCTCGCTGACCCGCAACTGGCAGGACGACCCGCGCCGGAAGAAGCCGCGCCGCGCCGGCTTCAAGGTCCAGGAGGAGCGCGGTGCCCTCGCGCATCCTGGCGGTGAGCAGACCCGCGGCTCCGGGTGCTCGACGCGCCCGGACCGCAAGGGCGACTCCGTGGGCTCCCTGTTCAGGCAGTCGTGCAAGACGACCGAGAAGGAGTCCATCAGCCTGAAGCGGTCGTGGTGGGACGAGATCATGCTTCAGGCGCAGGCGACGCGGCACACGCCCATGCTGGTCATCGGCTTCGACGCTGGTGCCAGTCGGCCCCGCTGCGACATCGCGGCGTTCGACCTGCGGACGGCGGAGTACATGACGAAGGCCATGGGGGCGCTCCTCGACGGAGACGACGCGACGGCGCGCGTCTACGCTGGGCTCGCCACCGGTAGGAGCGCCTCGTCGTGAGGGAGTACGTGGGCGTGGGCGAGGAGCAGGGTGTAGGGCGCGGCCCGCATCGACCTCCGCCGCGCTACAGGTTGCCGATGCCGTTGTTCATCACGCCGGCTAGCGTCGAGCGCACTTTTCCGCAGCGTTGTCGATGTGGTGCGTCGAGCCACGGTCGCCCGTTTTGCGCGCACTGTTCTCCACTGGTTCAGGCCATCATCCGTGAAGGAAGAACCGCATGAGCACGCCTCTTCCCATCGCTGGCGCCCCGGTCGTCGCGCCTGGTGCCTTCGGTGCGCTTCCCATCGGCGCGCCGGCGGACGTGCGGCTCCCCACGAGCTTCAAGGTGAACGCCGAGATCCAGGCACACGCACGCTCGGTGCGCGTGGCGCCGCGCTCGCGCGGTTTCCACCCGTCCGAGCTTCCGCGGACGTGCGGGCAGAAGTTCCTCATCTACGACCAGGCCATCGAGAACTTCGCGAGCCCCGACCCCGCAGTCATCGCGAAGGCCATGGCGACGGTGCGGCTCATCCTCGACAGCGAGCACGACGTGTCCCCCGGCGGCCGGCCAGCGCATCTGGAGCCCGACTTCGAGGAGGGGAGCGCCATCCACCGCTACCAGCAGTTCCGGTACGGCGAGCGCGGCTACCTGTGGGGCCGCTGGCAGTGCCCCAACTGCTCGGCGACGACCCCGCCCGGCTTCATGCCGCGCATCGAGACGCTCGACAAGCAGGGCAAGGCCATCATGGTCGCGGCGCCGTGCCCCGCGTGCGCCGGCCGGAACTTCCTCCATGCGCACGGACAGGTGCGATGGGTCTACGTCGAGCCTTTCCTCGGGCTCGCGGAGTGGACTCTCGGCGGGCACACCGACGGGCTCTGGTTCCGCAAGCAGGACGGCTACTACCTCCCTGCCATCTTCGAGGTGAAGTCCATCAACGAGAACGGCTACATGGGGAAGTACGGCGAGCCGCTCCCGAAGAAGGAGCACGTGGCGCAGGCGTCGCAGTACGTGTTCTCGGCGCGCCAGCACTTCCCTTGGCTCGCGAGCTTGCGGCACATCTACTTCGTGTACGTGAACAAGAACGCGCCGCGCGAGTCGAAGGAGTTCCTCGTCGAAGCGGACATGAACGTCGTCGCGCAGCTTCAGCAAGTGATGGCGAGCGTGCTCGCTGTGCGCCAGGGTCGTCAGCCTGCGATCAACCCACGCATCTGCCCGAGCGTTGACTCGGTGGGCGCGACGAAGTGCCCGGTGGTCGAGCACTGTTTCGGGCGCAAGCCGCCCGCGAACCTGTTCGACTCGAAGCACATCTTCACGCCGGAGGAGCTTCCCCTGTGACCCGGAAGCTCGTGCGCGTCGGCAACTCCCTCGGCGTCATCCTACCCGTGGAGACGCTCCGCCTGCTCGGGGTCGAGGGCGGCGTGGGCGCCGAGGTTGACATGGTGATGGTCGGGCGCCTGCTCGTCATCCACGCCACAGGCGTGGTCGACGAGGCGTCCATCCGCGCGGCGGCGGCCTACTTCAAGGAGGAGGTGAGCGCGTGATGGGTGAGCTTCTTGTGTTCGACAACGTTCCCATGCCTGGGTGGTCTTACCGAGACCATCTCGACACGAAGTTCCGCGCGTTCGTCGGGTCCGTCGGCGGTGGAAGCCACGTAGTCCGGTGTCACCCGGCAGCGATGTACCTCTTCGACTACATCGGAATCAAGCCGACGATGGACGAGTCCATGCCGCGCGACGAGGCGTCGATCGCTGGTCGTCGCATCAGAATCACGAACCTGTGAGGACGTCAGCGTGAGTTCTTATGAAGAAGCGGCCTACTCGGACGACCAGGTGCTCCAAGCCATTCATGGCGCCAAGCTCCGCGGCGGCATCAAGGAAGTCATCGCGAAGCTGTCGACGAAGGGCATGACCCTCACGGCCATCGCGGAGACCCTGGGGTTGAATCCCCAGCGGTTTTGGGCGTACTATCAACGGTGGTGCAGGGACAACGCGGAGCCGCTTCGGCTCAACGAAGGGAAGTAGGCCAACATGGATCATCGCGAGTTCCGAGCCTTCGTCCAGCAGATGCGGCAGTGGCTCATCGACAAGCACCGCTCGGACTACAAGGTGGGCGCGGCTCTCAGCCGCATCCGCTCGGAGAACTTGTGGGAGCGGTGGCCGCGCGACGACCAGCACGAGCCCGGCTACGCGACCTTCTCCGAGTTTTGCGACCGCGAACTCGGCTACTCGCAGTCGCAGGCGCACCAGAAGGCGCACAACTTCGAGGCGCTCGTCGCCATCGGGCTGGTCGAGGAGGACGACACCTTCTCGCGGTGCATGCGGCTCGGGTGGTCGAAGCTCAACGTGGTGCTCCGCGTCGCGCGCGACCAGCGCAGCCTCGTGGCGTGGCTCAACGACATCGAGGGGAAGAACCTCAGTGAGATGCAGCTTCGCTCGCGCATCGAGGCCGCGCGCGCACACCACCTCGGGATCGTGGACGGGCGCGCGCCGGCGGCGCCAACGACGGAGGAGGCGCGCGCCACGGTCATCGGAGGCGGGAGCCTGCGCCCTGCGCCCGAGCCCCCGGCTCCCCGTGGTCGGCGCGGCGGTGCGGATCAGGCGCCCACGACGGCCGGTTACGTCGGCTACGAGGTGCGTTTCGAGTCGCAGGCGGCCCTCGACGCCTTCACTCGCGCTGTGGACATGATCCGCCGGCGCTACGGCAACGTCGGCATGGGCCGCTCCATCGAGATGATGGCGGTCCAGTACATGGCGACGGTGCCGACGACCGCGCAGGGGGGCGCCACGATCGAGGTGGAGAACCTCCTCCGCACCATCGAGTCGGGCTACGGCGTCAAGCTCGCGGTGGTCCAGCCGGCGGCGCCCGCCTCCCGGCGCAAGACGAGCAAGGCACTGAGGGCGATCCGGGATGGTTCGCGCTGAAGCACTGCGCCGAGCAATCTCCCACGCCTTGGCCTTCACGCCAGGGCTGGGAGCACTTGCGATGGCTGTTGGTCAACTCGGGGTGCGTGGGGCTGTTCGGGTGGGGGAGACCCGGAAGGCACCTCGCGCGCTCCTCGATGCCTGGGCCGCGGTCGGCTACCGCATCGAGCAGCTACCCTCAGGTGAGGACATCCGCGTGCTCATGGTGGGCATCGAAGTTCGTCACGCGCTCATCAGCGCACGGACTAACCGACCGAACGCCTCGCTTGCCGAAGTCGTGAAGCCGCTCGGTCACGCGCAGGCAGACATCTATCGTGGTCTGCGTCTCGTGCGCGCTTACGAGGTACGCACCGACGTTCCCTACGAAGAACTAGGAGCCCTCTGATGCCGACTGCTGGAACGCTTCTCACGCGCATCCGCCATCACGACGAGAGCAACATCGGCCTGGTCTCGCTCATCATGTCGGACATGATCTTCGCTCGGCTGCTCGCCGTCTGGCCCTCGGTGGCGCGGAAGCTGGAGGAGGACGGCAACCCGTCCGAGAACACGCCCGAGGCCCTGCCCGCGAGCGAGCACTCGCGATGGCTATGGGCGCGCGTCGAGCCCGACCCCGAGGCGCTGTGGATCGAAGCCTCCGGGCTGCCCGACGCGGCGCATGTCCGTCGCGCCATGCGCGTGCTCATGGACAACGGCGCGGTGTTCCCCGACGGCGGGGTGAGCCTGTGGGTCGAGTCCTACCTGCGGCAGACCGCCAAGCGCGCCGGCGTCGAGCGCGACGAGGTGGGGGCGGGTGCAGGGGCCGACGACGAGTGACCGCCGCGACCCTCGGGCCCGGAGCGATTGAACTCATCGTAGAGATGGGCAAGCGCCGCCGTGGAGTCAACGTACCTGAGGTGATGGAGCAGTTCGACATCCCTCACCTTCCTGCATGGCGTGCGCTACAACGGCTCGTGCGGTCGGGCCGCATGTTCATCGTGGGGCCTCGTCGGCGTGAGCTTCTGTTCGTGGCCGGTCGAGGCGCGATCATCTACAAGACTCGAATGAAGGAGACGCATCATGTCGACGAGCAAGGGTCCGTTGAAGGCGGGGACGAAGCTGGCGGAGAAGGCGGGGACGCGGGCGCTCAACGGCCCGGTCAACATCACTGACGCGAAGGGCGTTACGCACACCTTCGCCGATGAGGCGGCGGCCTTCGCTGCGTGGGGCTCGCGCATCGCCAGCCTGGAGCACAGGCGGGGCGCCTTCTTCGAGACGCGCGTCAAGGAGCGCGTCTCGGTCGAGGCTGGGCGCGAGAAGCCGCCCGAGCCGAAGTCCAAGCGCGCGTAGGAGAAGCAACAATCTGGATTTTGTTGTTGACCGCGCGCGGGCGCATCCGTATTCTTCCCCCCGTTCAACCAAGGGGCCACGAGCGTGAGGTGCGGGGCGAAAGCCGTCTGCATCTCTGCGCGAGTGGATGGTTCGGTAGGGCAAGCTCCTGGAAGCCCCCGGGTGAGACGGCCACCAACTAGGGACGAGACTCCTTAGACCGTCATGCTCTCCGTGTCACCTGGCGGCGGCTTCCGCTCCTCTAACGAGGGCGAGGCCAACAGGGTGGCGCGACTCATCTCGCTTGGTCATGCCGACTGGCACCGTTAACGCGGGCTGGTCTGTGTGCCCTACGGGATGGGGCCCCTGCTCCGGCGTAAGTCGACCTCGGGGGTCTGATGGGTTGAGAGGGTGGTCAGCCTTCACCGGCTGGTCACACCGGACACTAGCGGCGCCGAGCGAGAGCTTGGTCACTTCGCGTGTGCTCGGTCGAGTAGACGGAACCGCGAACCTCATCAGCGTAGCGACCCCGACCGCAAGGCCGGGGTCGCGTCGTTTCCGGTGGATGACTGCCGAGCCGCGCGCGCTCGTCCCCGAGCCTGTCCGCCCCTTGCATCCGCCCCGCCGGGGGGGCTCCTGCGCGCGGCGCGAGCCCGCAGGAGCCCCCCGGCCAGCACGGTCGACGCTCGGTAGTGCTGCGAGCGCCGGCCGACCTTAGCTCATCTCGGCTACGACTTGATGAAGAACGACTCGCCCTGGGCCGCGCGAGCCGCCGCGCCGCCGAACGAGTCCGGGGGCACGGCCCAGTACCAGCCCTCGAACACGAACGTCCCATGCGCCTTCCCGCGGATGCGCGAGTAGATGTCCGCGACGCGGTTGGCGGAGAAGGTCGGGACGCTGCCGACCGCGTGGCCGGTGGTCGGGTCGTAGAACGTGACCGGGCCGCCCGGGGCCGCCACGATGACTGACTCCTGGGGGAGCCTCGGGTCGAGGTTGCCCCACGCGATGGCGTGGGCCGTCATGGCGTCGACCGGTACCGGCTTGCCGCTGTGCTGTGCGGGGACGAGATGGCTGAACTCGCGCACCCTCTCCTTGCCGCCGGCAGCGGTCGGCTCGTACCAGTAGCCCATCAGGGGGATGTAGCCGAAGCCGGCGCTGCGGATCGCTGCGCGAAGCCTGGTGTCCCATCGGATGTTCTCGGCGTTCCGCTGCTCCCAGGTGGAGCCCTCCACGCGGCGCGCTCCGCGGAAGGCGGAGACGATGACGAAGCCGCTGTCGTTCCAGTGCAGAGCAACGCGCGCGACCGACACCTCAGTGAGCGGCCCCCCGTGCTCGTCACCCCGTGAGATGAGTACACCCTGCGGCTTGCGCGACGTCATGACGGCACCTCGTCCCGGCAGTATACGAAGGAGGGCCGCCGGCCCACAGGGAACACCCCTGTGAGCCGGCGGCCAGGACAACGAACGCTAGTCGTACATGCCCGGGATCTCGACGCCTTCGGCCTCGTCCGCGGCGTTCTCCAGTTCCGAGATGAAGTTGTCGACCTCTTCGGAATCGACCTTGCCGGTGCCCTGGCACGTCACGCAGTCGACCGTGCTGCTGCACGTCTCGCAGTCGGTCGTGCCGGCGCCCCCGCAGTCCTCGCACTCGGTCTGCTTGTCATCGCCGTTGAGTGCGTCGATCACCGCGCGGAGCATCGAAGCCCCCTCCGCTACCCTGGCCTGACGGGACTCGGCCTTCAGGCTCGGGTAGTGGGCCACGGGGACGTCGAGCACGCCCCCTGGCACGTCCGGTGCCTGGAGGTTCTCCAGGGCGCTGGCGGCCTCGTCGAGCCGGCTCCCGCGGTCGCCCTGCTGGAGCCCGTCGGGGAGGTTGTCGAACCACTCCCGCACCTCGCCGGCCACTTCCTCGATGGCCTGGAAGCCGTCCGCTACGAGCGCCTCGATCGTGGTCATGTACCTCTTCGCCTTGAGCGCGGCGTACGCGCTCGGCTGCGGGAGCGGCTTCGTCACCGTGAAGCGCCGGATGGCGCCCTTCTTCTCGCGCTGGGTCTGCTTCAGGCGGTCCCCGAGCACGGCCGTGGCGTACTGGTCGTAGAGGTTCGTGAGCTTCACGATGGTGACCTCCCCGCCGACTGCGGGGAGCTTCACCAACTTCGGAGGCGGACCGGGCGGGGCCTCGGGCTTCGCCTCGACCGGGGGCGCCGGCGTTGCCGTTGGCGGGTCGGGCGCCTTCATCTTCAGCGTCACGCGGATCTTCGGCTTGTTCATCTCGGAAATCTCCTCTGCCCTCACGTGAAGTGCCGCACGATCGGGCCGCGATCTTCGTGCGTCTCGTGCGGCCCTTCGTGGCCTGTGAACAGAACGCAGCGCGCCCAACGAATGCCCTTCTCGGGGTCGTTCGCGGGGTAGCTCGACAGCGCGCTCATCTGTCCAACCGTGCATCGACCGTCTCGATGCTCGTGCCCGCCCTGGTGCCCTGCCGACAGATGGCAGGGTGGGTAGCCTGGCAGCGGCTCGCCGCAGTAGATCGTCATCGTCAGTCCTCGTCCCCGGGGCGCTCGTCGTCCCGCTCGAAGTCGTCGTCGTTGAAGGGGGCGTAGGCGTCCCTCGTGTCGTGGTCGTCCGTGTCGTCGGCGGTCATCGCCTTGCAGGGGCCGCATTCGCCCGCCCACTCCTGCGTCGTCTCGTCGTAGGCGCTCGCCGGCAGCGCGCCCGCGCAGCGCAGGCACCGACCTCCGGGCGGCGGCTCGACGAACTCGAAGCTGTGGATCGTGGTCTCGATCGACTTGAGGATGTAGCGCCACCCGAGCCCGTAGGCGCGGCCGTCCGGGGCGCGGGTCACCCCGACCTTGACCGCCGCCTGCTCCGCCTGCGTGACGGGCGTGAAGATGAGCCGGCCCTGGTCCGGGTGGCACAGGTCCGCGTTCTCGAACACCGCCACCGCGTCGCCCCGGGAGAGCCAGAGCGCGAAGGCCGCGCGCGCGGTGGGCGCGTCGACCTTGATCTTCGTCGTGTTGGTCATCGCTACTCCTTCTCCTTCTGCGGTGGGTCGTCGGGGTGTGCGGGGCCGTGGTGGATCGCCTCGCCCTTCGGGAAGAGTTGGAGCGACCGCGCTGTCAGGCGCTCGGCCTTCGCCTTGTCCTCGTCGGTCGGTTCGGGGTTCGACTGCCAGACGTAGCAGACGCGGTCGGCCCGTGGTCCCGCGGCGATGAGGCTGTCGACTTCCCTGCGTTGGAGGATGAGCGCCGCGCCGTCGTCGTTCAGGATCACGGCGAAGGACTCGAAGTGCAGGATGATCTCAGCGCCCTCCGCGACGTGGAGGCGCTTGCGGCTCCAGTCCGCCGTGTCGATCATGCCCACCCGCTTGGTCACTTCTTCCCCTTCCGCGGCGGGTCCGCCGTGAACACCACCTCGATGGCGTCCGACGGCAGCGGGCCGATGATCCCGCCGGTGTCGAGACGCGCGAGGCGCACCCACATCCGACCGTCCGAGACGTCGACGGCGATGACCTCCGCTCCCCCCTCGCCGGCGGCGTCGAGGTCGGCGTAGACGGTGTCCGGCAAGTACATCTTGTTGATCCCGCCCCGGTACTTGGTGGCGAGACGCACGATGCGCCCGAGCATGTTGTTCGACGCCATGGCTACCCTCCCTCCGTCACCTGGACGCCCTCGGCGCGCAGGGCTGACATCACCTCGTGGAGATCCTTCCCGCAGACCATCGCGTAGGGCGTCCCGTCGTTCGGGAACTCGACCCGCGCGCCCTCGACCGACTGGACCTCGCGGCCGTGCTCGTTGCAGCACAGGATGACCAGGACGCTCTCGCCCTCGTCGTCCGCTGCGTCGTCGCAGCCGCTCACCACGGCGTGGGCCGCGAAGTCCTCGCACCGTTCGTAGCTCATCGCCCGCTCCCGATCGCGAGGAGCGCCTTGTAGTCCTCGGCCTTGCCGATGAACTTGCGCAGCCGGAGCGTGTCCCCCCCGATCCGGTCGTGGAGCCGGTGCGCGCGCGCGTCCTCGGGGTAGCCGAACTCCGCGCACCACGTCTTGAAGTTCCCGGCGGCGCTCTCGAACGTGTTCGCGTCGATGGCGAGGCACTCCAGCACCTCCTCGGCGAGAGGCGGGCGGCCCCCGTGCGACTTCACGAGCGAGTAGGGCACCTCCAGCTTGCGCCGGC
>JAHFBW010000121.1 GCA_023249845.1 Candidatus Eiseniibacteriota bacterium | reverse complement strand
CGCTCGCCGATGGTCGGGTGCTCGCCGCGGCGGGGACCTCGCGCACGTTCATGCTCACCTTCGGTGGCGATTCCGCGACCGGTAACGAGAGTCACGTGCTTCATCCGCTGGTGATGGCGGACCAGCTCAACTGGTCGGACACCACGGCAACGCCAGATGCCGGCGGCGTCACCAACGGCAAGTGGCCCGAGGGGCGCGAGGATCACGGGTTTTCCGGCGACCGGGCCGGGCGGGTATTCCTCTTCGGCGGCCGCAAGGGGATCCCAGGCAACTTCACCTATTTCAACGACGTGTGGACCGTGTTCGGCTCCGGGGACAACATCGTCAGGGACGACTCCACACATCGCTGGTCCAAGTGCGAGGTGGCGAGCGTGGATGGCCTGGTGCCACGCAGCCGAGCGCGGTTCGCGATCACCTGGGCGGGGCTCGACAAGAGCACGCCTGGCAATCGGACCTTGCTCCACCAACACTCGCCCTATGCTACGGACAGCATCGTCGTGTACATCCACGGCGGCATCGACAACACGGGCGCCGCATTGGGCGACCTGTGGCGCGGTTGGCGCAGCACGGCGAGTGGCTACTACCAGTGGGTATGGCAGAAGCTGCGCGACGATCCCGCGACTGCGCGCTACGGGCACACGATGGTGTACGACCCGGGCCCGGTGAAGAACCTCGCCTACCCGGACTACGCCCGCCTGCTCATGTTCGGCGGTCGCACGAGCGAGAGCGCCATGGCAGACGCCAGCGTGCTCGCTTGCCAGATCGGGAGCTGGGACCGGATACAAGCGGGCTGGTGGCAGCCGCCGGTGAACGTCGGCACTTACGGCGCTCCACCCGCTCGAGATGGCCACGTGGCGGTGATGCAGACCGGCCGGCTGGGTGGGGGTCGGCGCATGTACGTGTTCGGCGGGCAACAGAACGACGGCACGCCGGTGGACAGCGTCTTGTGGTACCTGGCGCGCAATGACGCCGGGCTCCCCGACACGACCTACTCCTGGGCCCGCACGCCTCGCGTTGGCGGACCCTCGCCGCGCACGCGCTCGACCGCAGTGTGGTTCGAGGATCAGTCGTCGCTGGTGCTATTTGGCGGCGACACGAATGGCTCGGCCTCGGGCGGATATACGAACGAGCTGTGGTCCGTGGCGCTTCACCCGGCTCTTCCCGAGTACGGCGAGTGGACACAGCCATACCTGCGGGACCTGGGGCTGCCGAATGCCCCGGCACTCGCGGGTTCGGCGGGCTGGGGCGGCTACGGCGACGGCATCACCACGCGCCACCTGGAGGCCTTCAACCCGTCCGGGTCCTCTTCCGCGGGGGGCCCTTGCAGCATTACGACTCACGGCACCTGGACCACGATCACCACGCAGGACTCGCTGAGTGCGCGGCCGATGACGAACTACCCGTTCTTGTTCCTGCTCCCGGACGGCAGGTTGTTCTCCGCCGGATTGGCGCCGTACGAGCGGCCGGACCTGCCCTACAAGCGCTTCTTCGACCTGCAGACCAAACAGTGGGCGGACAGCACGTCGCAGGCGCACTACGATGCCCAGCTCTTCGGGTCAGCGGTGATGTACCGGCCGGGCAAGGTCCTTCGCGCCGGCGGGCACGGCGATGGGGACAACGGCAACGGCAGCTCGCGGACGGAGACCATCTCGATCAGCGCGGGAACGCTGCCGGGGTGGCAGAAGTACGACGACATCCCCAATCCCCCGTTGCTTGCGCGCGAGAACCACAATCTCACACTGCTGCCTACGGGCGACATCTTGGCAACCGGCGGGCGGGCCGTCGGCGAGGATTCGAGCACATGCCAGCGCAACCCGCAGATTTGGGATGTGACCGCGGCGAGCTGGAACAACCCCAACAATGCCGATAGCCTTGTGGCCGACCCCAACCCGCGCAACTACCACTCCGCGGCGATCCTGCTCCCCGACGCCCGCGTGCTGACCTCCGGCGGCGAAGGCAAGCTCAACGATAAGCGCTTCACCACCAGCGTCTATGAGCCACCGTATCTGTTCCGAAGCGACGACAGCTACGCCTCACGCCCCGCACTCCAGGACGGGCCCGAGACGCTGCCCTACGGCAGCACGTTTACCTACACGGTTCCCGATTCGACGTTGCTTTCGCAGATCACGAGCATGGCGGTCATCCGCCCCGGCTCGGTCACGCACAGCTTTGACCAGAACCAACGCTACGTCCCGCTCGGTTTCGTGGCCCGCTCGAACCCGGCCCGACTGCTGGTCCAGGCACCGGCTAATGCCAACACGGCACCGCCCGGCGAGTACATGCTGTTCGTGGTCGCCAACCTCGGCACCGACGCGCCGCACGTGCCCTCGCTGGCCAAGTGGACCATCGTCAAGACGCAGTCGGGCGGCCGCGACTCGCTCGACGTGATCGCCCCGCGCGGTGGCAGCTACCTGGCCCTCACCGACCTGAGCACGTGCCCCAACCTGAGCGCGGACCTGACGCTCGGCTGGACCGCGCCCGCCGACGACGACACCATCGCCTTCTCGGGCCTGGCCACCGCGTACAACCTTCGCTACAAGCTCAACAGCAGCTCGGAACCGAACTTCAACGCCTGGACGGCGATTCCGACCGAGGCGCCCGGCCAGCTGGGAGCCGCGGAGGAGGTCGTGGTCTCGGGGCTCTCGTCCGGGCACTGGTATCGGTTCCAGCTCAAGGCGGTGGGGGACAACGCGGACACGTCGTCGCTGAGCAACGCCCTCGTCGCCAAGCCCAAGTACTGCGAGGACGACGGCGGCGGTGGCGGCGGCGGTGGGGGCGGCGGCCTCGTCGCTCGCCTTGCCGGTGTCGCCAGCCTGAAGTCGGGGGCGAGCGGCGGGCAGGAGAACACAGTGTTCCCGGGACCGCTCGAGAGCCAGCCCGGACGGGACGGGCTCAGGTTAGAAGCGACCCTGCGGCTGGTCGAGTCGCGCCGCTCGGTCTACGTGCGCCAGGGCACGAAGCGCGGCTTGTCGCTGGATCGCGCGCGCTTGGTGGCCGTGGACCACGACCTCGCCCTGGAAACCGCGATGACCGCGGATGAGCGGTTCGTCGCTGGCGTGCGCACGCCGGCGCTCGCCGTGCTCGACCGTGGCGGACGCGACGTGCTCGCCGCGGCGTCGAGCATGGCGGCGGAGCCCGTCTATGCCGACTCCGGGGAGATCCTGAGTGTCACGTTGCCGCCCGCTGCGGACTCGAGCGAGCGCTTCCTGCTCGTGGACGCTTCCGCGGGCGGCGGCGGCAACGGCGTCCGGGTGGAGTCGGTCGGTGCGACCGGCACCCTCACCCCGCTCGGCAGTATCCAGCCGCGGCGCCGCTGGAGCAGGAGCGTGCTCGCGCTCGCCGGCGGGAGCGAGCTCCGGCTGAGCTTTGACGGAGCCTACGCGGTGCGCTTCGTGGGGGCGCTCGGCGAGACCCGAGCGGCGCGCGCCACCGACGCCTCGCTGCTGGCGGCGACCGGCGCGGAGGCGAGCGATCTCCTCGGGCGGGTGAGCGCGCTCGATGGCCAAGCCGGGCTGCTCGCGCCAACGGACACGTTATCGCTCGAGTTCGCCGACGTTCCTCCGACCGAGACCGCGCGCGACTGGTACCTGGTCCTGGACGGCGTGCCGCTCGCGGCCGACGTGGCGGCGTTCCGGGCGGGGCAGGTGCGCGACGACACCCGGCGTGAGCCGCTGGCGTTCCGGCTCTTCCAGAACGTGCCGAACCCGTTCGCGCACTCGACGCTCATCCGCTTCGAGCTGCCCTCGGCCGGCGAGGCGAGGCTGGAGATCTACGACACGCAGGGTAGGCTCATGCGTCGATTCGCGACGCGTTACGAGGCCGGCCGACACGAAATCGCGTGGGATCTGCGCGATGGGCACGGGCGCATCGTCCCACCCGGAATCTACGTCTATCGGCTGGCGGCCGCCGCACACGCTGCGACGCGCAGGATGGTGGTGATCCCGTGAGTCGTCGCTCCACTGCGCGGAGCTGGTCCCCGGCTGCAGGCTTCCTTCCTGACTCCTTGACTCGGGCCTGTGTCCGTGCAGCGGGCCTCATCCCTCCGGTGGTCCTTGCCCTAGTGGCGTTAACCCCTGTGACACGAGCGGAGATGGCGCTGCCGGACGTGAAGCTGACCCCGAGGAACGCTTACCAGGAGGCGTTTCAGCAGCCCTCCAACCAGGGTGGGCCGGTCTTGGCAGCTTCCGGCGACAAGGTCCTCGGCCTGTGGGCCTCGCTCTACGAAGCGGATCACGTCGATGTGGGCTGGGCCTTCACGGCGGACCGTGGGAGCAGCTGGGTGGGTGGGCCGGCATTGCAGATCGGCTTCCCTGACGGCTCTTCGGATGGGCCGCTCGCCGCAAGTTTGGACCGCGCGGGGTCTACTCTATTGCTCTCCTGGGGCGGTTCGTTCATCTACTCCTCGTCGAACTGGCCCCCGGGCTTCGGTGCTCCGGTTCAGATTCCGCTACTCACCCTCGGTGACATTCCATCCATCGCGAGCGACCCAGCGAGCGGGCACGCTTATGCCTGCTTCACGGCGAAGAATCCTTCGGAATACACGTACCCGTTCATCCACTATCCGATACGGTTCATGCGCTCCGCAGATGGCGGCCAGACTTGGGAAGTTCCGGTCACGCTGAGCAGCATCTACTCCGAAGGATCGAGCCTGGGGCTGGGACCCGACGGCGAGCTCTACGTGGCCTGGATGGATTACCAACAGGGGCGGCTCGTGGGGCGAAAGTCCATCGACCACGGCGCCACGTTCTCGCCCGAGTTCACCATCGCGACGCCGCTCAACAACCTGGGGGCGCCGCCCAAGGGTTGGGCGCAGCCCATCTTCAGCCGCGAGCGCTACACGCCGTGGTTCGTGATCGGCTCGGCCCTCTACGCCCCCAACTACCCGCGCGTCACGGTGGATTGCAGCGCGGGCCCCACCCGCGGCCGCGTCTACGCCGCGTGGGCCGAGCACGCCGCGGGAGCGCCGGCGCCTGCTCAGTCGGTCATCTCGGAGGTCGAGGACAACAGCAGCCTCTCGACGGCGCAAGTGGTGCCGCTCAACACCGACTGGACCGGTTTCGTCGACAGCTACGAATCCGGAGACTTCGACCTCGATCTCTTCGCCTTCGACGGTGAGGCTGGCCAGACGATCCAGTTCTGGGGGGAGCTGCTGGACGACGGCTACTCTTCTCCGGCCTCCGCCGTGGTCCCCTGGGTGATGTATGGCACTCGGCCCGATGGCACGGTGGACGGGATCTATCGCGGTCCCATGATCCGCGTCACGGTGGATCCCCCGGTGCGGCCCGCGATCCTCACGCTGCCGCGCACCGGCCGCTACTACATCGCGGTCCAGAGCGGGTCGCGCGCCGTCCTCTACGGCATGCACCTGCGCGAGTACCAGATCGCTCCCGGCTCGGTGGCGCTGGACATGCGTGACATCGTGCTCACGTCGTCCGGGGACGGCGGGCAATCGTGGTCGCTGCCACGGCGCGTGAACCACGGCCTCGGGGACTCGGACCAGAACATGCCCAACGTGGCGGTGGACGAGCAGGGGCGCGTCTACGTGGCCTGGTACGACCGGCGCGGGTTCGCGCTCTCGGACAGCGTCAATGCCTACGCCGCCGTGTCGCTGGATGGCGGCCTCACGTTCGGCGCCGACCTCAAGCTCTCGTCGACGCCCAGCTACTGGAGCGGTGGTGCCGGGGCGGGCGGGTTCGGGAACTACGTTGGTGACCGGATCGCCATCGCGGCGGGCACGGACTACGCAGTGGTGGCGTGGACGGACTTCCGCAACGGCAGCGGGGCCATCCAGCCTGGGGACCCCGACGTCTACGCGGCACAAATCGTCAACGATGTGCCCACGGCGGTGCTCGATGTCAGCGACTTCTCGGCCGCGGCCGCCGCGGGCGGAGTGCGCCTGCGCTGGGTCGTGAACGACGCGCGGCGTGTGGACGGTCTGTGCGTTTTTCGCAGCGAACTGGACTCGGCCGAGGTGGCATTGGGAGACGGCGAGCTGCACCCTCAGCGCGCGGGAGTAGGCGAGTTCGTGGACGCCACGGCGAGGCCCGGGCGCACCTACAACTACCGCTTGCGAGTCCTGCGCGGCGCCATCGCGGACTGGCTCGGCCCGGTGGAGTTGTCGCTGCCGCCCGGGGTGACGGCGCTATCCTGGCGGCGGGCGTCGCCCAACCCATTCGCGGGCGGGACCGAACTGGTGCTGGCGGTGCCGGCGGCCGCCGCGGGCGCGGTGCGCGTCTACGACGTGCAGGGGAAGGAAGTGCTCACGGTGCGAAGCGGGAAGTTCGAGCCGGGCGAGACGTCGCTCGCCTGGGACGGCCGCGACGCGCACGGGAACGAGGTCGCGCCCGGCATCTACTTCATGGCCGCCGAGGTCGGCGGGCGGTCGGTGCAAATGAAGCTCGCGTGCATCCGATAGAGCACCACCCGCGAACGGCCAGACCTCTCGCGCCCCACCGGGAGTGAGCTCGGACGCACGCCGGCATGCCAGTGCCCACCCCGCCCCCCATCGCCGCGTCCGGCCCGCATTCCCCGCGCTCGGAGCGCCGGTATTGTCGGATCCGCAGGAACCCGGTTACCGTGCCGGGTTCGAGCCCCCGCTGACGTCCGCCCAGACTCGTGACCCTGGGCGGCCCGACGTTCTTGGACCCCTCAGGAGACCCTCCAGATGCGCATCAGCCCGACCCCGCTCGCGCGCTTCGTCGCCGTGGCCGGCCTGCTCGCCGTGCTCGCTCCCGTCGCGTCCGCGGCCACGGGCGTCCCTGCCGCAGACGTCGTCCCGTTCTGGACCGGCAAGCCCAACGCCGCCGCGTTCAAGCTTCGGATCGAGAAGCGCCTCGCCAACGCGAAGGCCGCGCAGGCGAAGCTGCTCGCCGCGAAGGGCCCGCACACTCTCGCGAACACGCTGGAACCGTTCGACGAGATCGCCCGGCAGCTCGACATGGCGGGATCCCAGAGCGGGCTCATGGAAGAGGTGAACCCGGATTCGGCCACGCGTGCCACGGCCGAGGGCTTGTCCCAGGAGATCTCCAAGTTCGTCACCGAGCTGTCGCTCAACCGCAACGTGTACGACGCCGTCTCCGCCCTGGACCTGACCGCTGCCGACCCCGAGACCAAGTACTACGTCGAGCGCACGCTGCGCGACTTCCGGCTCAGTGGCGTGGACAAGGACGAGGCCACTCGAACGCGCATCAAGAAGATCCAGGAGGAACTCGTCCTCGTGAGCCAGGAGTTCGGGCGCAACATCCGCGAGGACAAGTCCTCGGTGACCTGCACGCCGGCCGAGCTGGAAGGCCTGCCGCAGGACTACATCGATCGCCACAAGCCGGGCGCCGACGGCCGGGTCACGCTCACGATGGAGTACCCGGACTACATCCCGGTGATCACGTACGCGAAGAGCGACGACCTGCGTCGGCGCATGTACCTGGCGTACCAGAACCGCGCGTTCCCCAAGAACATCGAAGTGTTGGACCACATGCGCCAGAAGCGGCACGAGTTGGCGCTGGCGCTCGGCTTCACCAACTACGCCGACTGCGTCATGGCCGACAAGATGGTGGGCAGCGCCGCCAGCGCCCGGGCGTTCATCGACCGCGTCGTGAGCGCCTCTAACGAGCGCCAGCAGCGCGAGTACGCGCAACTCCTCGCCCGCAAGCAGAAGGACGTGCCGGGCGCGACCGCGGTGAACTTCTGGGAAGCGCCGTACTTCTCGGAACAGGTTCGCAAAAGCGACTACGCGTTCGACTCGCAGCAGCTGCGGCCGTACCTGCCCTACGACCAGGTCAAGAAGGGCGTGCTCGACGTGACCGCGCGGCTGTTCGGCGTGGAGTTCAGGCGCGTCCCCGACGCGCCCGTGTGGCACCCGTCCGTGGAGTGCTACGAGCTGTACGACGGCGGCAAGCTCGCGGGGCGTTTCTACCTCGACATGCACCCGCGCCCGAACAAGTACAACCACGCCGCACAGTTCGGCATCCGCAATGGGCTCGGCGGCCGACAGATCCCCGAGGCCGCGCTGGTGTGCAACCTCCCGGGCGGCGAACCCGGTGACCTGGGCCTGTGCGAGTACGACGACCTCACCACGTTCTTCCACGAGTTCGGCCACCTGCTGCACACCATGTTCGCCGGCCAGCGCCGCTGGCTGGGCACCGCGGGTATCAGCACCGAGCACGACTTCGTCGAAGCGCCGTCGCAGATGCTCGAGGAGTGGGTGAAGAGCCCCGAGGTGCTGGCGTCGTTCGCGAAGGATCCCAAGACCAGCGAGGTCATTCCCACCGATCTCGTGAAGCGCATGAACCGTGCGAACGGCTTCGGTCGCGGGCTCGGCGTGCGCCGGCAGATGGTGTATGCGGGCACGTCGCTCGGCTGCTACGACCGCGATCCGGCGGGCGTCAGCACCGACCAGCTGCTGAGCGACCTCGTGAAGAAGTATCAGCCGTTCCCATTCGTGGATGGCACGCACTTCCAGTGCGCGTTCGGCCACCTCGATGGCTACTCGGCCGTGTACTACACGTACATGTGGTCGCTGGTCATCGCGAAGGACCTGTTCTCCAAGTTCGACAAGGCGAACATGCTCGCACCGGGCGCCGCCACGACTTACCGGCAGACGGTACTGGCTGCGGGCGGTTCCAAGCCGGCCGCACAGCTGGTGCGCGACTTCCTCGGCCGCGACTTCAACGAGCAGGCCTGGAAGGCATGGCTGGATTCGACCGAGTGATCCTGGTCACCGAGCGAGCAGGCTGACGCGCGGCCGCAACCACCAATTCGGCTGCTCCGCGAGCCCGGTGCCCGTCCGAACCGACAGCTCGGGGCGGTGAAATCTCTGTATCTCTGCTGCCCCCGGGCTCGCGCCAAGGGGTAACATGGAGGTGTCCTGGCGAGTCCCCAGCGCCGTGGAGGCCGTCCATGCCCCCCGCCCCCGCAGCTGTAGCTCCCTCTCCCGAACGCCTCGAGACCCGCGTCGGCGGGCCCGCGCGCCGATCGATGCGGGCCGCCCCGGAACGCTCGACGAGCCGAACG
>JAHFBW010000400.1 GCA_023249845.1 Candidatus Eiseniibacteriota bacterium | reverse complement strand
GGGGCGACCCGGTGCGGGCCAGTCGGGCTCGAGGTGTGGGAAGAACTCGATCACGCGGCTTGGGCCCCGCCCGAGAGCCTCGGCTCAGACCGTCCGTCCGAGCACTTCCGCGATCGTCCTTATCTGGCGCACGAGCTCCACGAACTGCTCCGGACGCAGCGACTGTGCGCCGTCCGAGAGTGCGCGGTCGGGGTCATGGTGCACCTCGATGATCAGCCCGTCCGCTCCGGCGGCCACGGCGGCTCGCGCCATGGGCGCCACCTTGTCGCGGATGCCGGTGCCGTGGGACGGGTCAACGATCACGGGCAGGTGCGACAGCTCCTTCACCACGGGCACCGCGTTCAGGTCGAGCGTGTTGCGCGTGTAGGTCTCGAACGTGCGGATGCCACGCTCGCACAGGATGACCTGGCGATTGCCGTGCGCCATGACGTGCTCGGCCGAGAGTAGCCATTCCTCGATCGTGTTCGAGAGCCCGCGCTTCAGGAGCACGGGCTTGTCGCTGTGACCCACTTCGCGAAGCAGCGCGTAGTTCTGCATGTTGCGCGCACCCACTTGGAGGATGTCCGAGTAGCGCGCGAGCAGGCCCACGAGCTGCGGCTCCATGACTTCACTGACCACCGCCAGGGCATTCGCGTCGGCGGCCCGACGGAGGAGCTTCAAGCCCTCTTCGCCCAGCCCCTGAAACGCATAGGGCGACGTCCGCGGCTTGTAGGCGCCGCCGCGGAGCACCGTGGCGCCGGCTTCGGCCACGGCCCGCGCGATCGTGAACACCTGCTCCTCGCCTTCGACGGAACAGGGCCCGGCCATGATCGCCAGCTGCACTCCGCCGATCGCCACGCGTCCCACGGAGATCACGGTGTCGTGCGGATGGAACGCGCGGCTCGCCAGCTTGAACGGCCGAGCGAGCTTGCTCACGGACTCGACGGCGGGCCACTTCGCCACGTCGTCCCAGTCCATGGCGCCCGGTTCCCCGACGGCGGCGATGCGCACGCGGCCGTCGTGCTCGGTGCGATGCACGGCGAGACCCGCCATGCGCAGGCGCGTCAACACGCCGGCGGCGGCCGACTCGGGTGTACCGGGCTTCAGGACGACGAGCATCGAACGCTCACCTCGGAGCAACGAAACAGCCCACGCCGTTCGGCATGGGCTGGGAGATCGGGTTCGTGGGACTCGTCAACGGCTGAACGCGATCTCCCGGCCACGCCACCAAGCGCGCCAGTACCACGTCAGGACGAGAGCGGAGCTACGCAGGAACCCCTCCAGGAGAAGTGCCACACGAACCTGCAACGAGCGTAGCACCCTCGACTTGCGAGGGTCAAAGCGCCGCCTTCGGCGTCAGCGAACGACCACGAAACGCCGTGCGAGGCTGCCGCGGGTGGTGACAAGCCGCGCGATATACGCCCCTGGCGCCAGCGCCACGCCATCCTCGCCCCGGCCGTCCCACGGCACCGCGTTAGGCCCTGCAGCGAACCAGCCGCTTGCCAGCTCGCGCACGACGCGGCCGCCGAGATCGTAGACGACCAGCGAGCCATTGCCGGCCGCCGGCAGCTCGAACGAGAAGCTCGCCCCCGCTCGCACCGGATTCGGAGACGCGCCGGCGAAGCGAAGCCCCGGCGTCGGACCTGGCACTCCGGTCGAGCCCGCGGGCGTCAGCAGGTAGGCGCGAGGCTTGCCGTCGGGGCGCACGCCCTCTCCCACTATGGCGCCGTGCTCGTCGATGTCGGTGGCCGAGACGAGCAGCCAGCCGTTCCCCTCCGGCAGCAGCGTGTTCAGGTCCACCATCTGGTCGTTGCTCCACAGGAACGCCACCTGCGTGCCGTCCTCGCGCGTGCTCGCCCCCACCAGCTGGTCCTGGTCGTTCAATCCGAATGCCGCGCTGTAGATGCCGCCCAGCGTGCCGAGGCTCTTCAGTACGCCATCCGCCCACAGGAAGCCACGCGACGCGGGGTCGTTCGGCCGCAGCATGGACCAGCCACAGACGTGCACGAGTTCGTTCACATCGTGTGCGTGGCTCGCGGGTCCGCCAAGCGTGCCGAGGTCGTAGAGCGGACTGCCCGGCTTGCCGAGGAACGCGTGGTACTCGTCGTCGCCCGCGATGAGACTCGTACCGACGATGTCGCCCCACGCGTTGATGGCGAGCGCGCGGCCCTGGGAACCACCCAAGGTGCCGAGTTCGTGGAGCACGCCATCTCGCCACCAGAACGGGCGCTCGCGTCCGAGCCCATCGTAGGCCGAGCCCACGATCGTGCCGGCGTCGTAGACGTCGGTGGCGTCGCTCACGAGGCCTCCGAACGTGCCAAGGTAGGTCATGCCCGAGGCGTCCCAACGAAATGCCCGCTGCCACGTGAGCCCGGGCTGGTATGCCCAGCCCACCACGACGCCCGAAGAGTTCACGGCTCGCGCCAGGCTCTGCGTGCCGCCGA
>JAHFBW010000399.1 GCA_023249845.1 Candidatus Eiseniibacteriota bacterium | reverse complement strand
TCTTCCGACTTTGGTGTGGCTGAAATCATTGGTTACTCCGGGCCGGGCAGCGCTCCCGGGGGCGTCGATTGAGGGTCCAGAGAGCTTTTCCCTCAAAGGGAGCCGCTGCCGTTGCTTGGAGCCAGGACGGGGCGTTCAGGACGCAGACATCACGCGCTCAGGACGCACCAGGAACGCCGTTCGGCTCGCTTTCGGCCAATGAACTGACGCACACCAAAGTCGGAAGACCCTCGAATGTAAGGGAATCATGAGCTTGTCATCCTGCGGATCCCAGTGCGAACTCCGGGGACGCGAATCCGGCGAGCGTCCCAATGTGCCGCTGGGGATTGCGCTGCTCCACGTCGGTGGGCCAGCCCCGGGCGGCTCGACGTGCTGGACGTGTCGGGCCGGACGGTGGCGACTCACGTCGTGGTGCTTCGATGAGCCCCGTATGCAAGGCGGGAGCTTGAGCCGAGCCCGAAGCGCTCGGCGGACCGTCCCCGATCAATGCCCCCCGCGCCACGCCCACAGCAGCACGGTGAGCGAGCCGCACGTGGTCCACAGCGCGGCGCGCAGCGAGCGCGGCACCACGCGCCCGGGCGCGGGCGAACCGTCGGGGGCGCCGAACGCGCGGCGGATCTCGTTCGCGCTCACCCCGAACGCGGCGAGCCACGCCAGCGCCACACCGAACAGCAGCCCGGGATGGCGGTTGTCGGCGAGCGTGCGCGCCACGTCGAGCCACAGCTGCATGCCGGGCGTGCCGGGAGCACCGGCGAGCGACAGCAGCGCGTAGCCGCCGGCCGCGCCGCTCCACGGATGACGGCGGAACAACACGGCTGCCCGCTCGGCCGGTCCACCCGCCGCGGGCAGGAACCTGGACAACAGCGAAGCCCCCGTGGCCGCGAGCAACAAGTGCCCGGCCCACGCCGAGAGGCCGCCGTGCGCGGCGAACGGCTCATGCGTGGGTGCCGCTGCGAGCGAGGCGAGTACGAGCCCACCCTGCAGGCTCACGAGCGCGCCCACGCGGCGCTCGGGCCGCGACTGGTAGCCGAGCGTGGCCGCGCCGCCAGCCAGCGCCACCGAGGCTGCGAGCGTGAGCAGCGACCGCACCAGCTGCACCGCGCCGGGAAACGCCGTGATGCCGTCGAGGTGCCGCAGCAGCCATGCGGCCCCCGCGAGTTGCAGGGTTACTGCAACGAACGGCGCCAGATGCGCGCGCGCGCCGTGGAACAGATCGCCGGGCCAGAAGTGAAACGGCGCGCCGCCGAGCAGCACGAGCCCGACGAGCAGCGACAGCGACAGCGCCGCACTCCACAGCGAGTACGGATCGAGCGCCAGCGCCAGCGCCGGCCATTGCTCGCGCGCGCGCGCGCTGCCGGAGGCGAGCGCCAGCAGCGCGTCGCCCGCCCACGACAGCGCGAACGCCGCCACCAGCACCCACATGATCTTCAGCGCCACCTCGGTCTGCGGCAGGTCGCGCGGGTCGTGCGCGAGCAGCGCAATGGACAGGCCGGCCGCGAGTGCGGCGCGCGCGGGCGTGAACACCACCGGCCACGCGATCACCACCGCCAGCGGGACGAGCGTCAGCGACGCGAGTGCGGCGTCGAGCCACGGCTGCGGTTCGTCATGCCGCGCATGGCCGCGGCGCACGAGCACCACCCCAGCGAGCGCCGCGAGCGGCGCGAGAAACGGCAACCACGGGCTGAGCCACTCCTTCAACATCTCGCTCATCGGAGCAAAGGCAGCAGCAGTGCGAGCACCGCCACGCCGACCAGGAACAGCAGGTACTCCTGCGCGTCGCCCGAGTGCAGGTCGCGCGCCGGCGCGCCGAGCGCCCGCGCCACAAATGCGATGGCCGCGGCCACCTGCCGTTCGACGAGCGTCACGGCGCGGAACGTGTTGAGCGCGAAGTCGCGCGGCCCGGGGCCGGCGACGGCCAGGTCGTCGGCGGACTCCTGGCCCGCAACCTGCGCCGCCGGGATCATGCGTCGCACGGGCCACCACGCCAGCGCCGAGGGGATGAGCGCGAACACGGCTCCCGGCCAGCTGACCTCGAAGCCATGCCACCACGCCCAGCCGAGCGCGGCCGGCCCGATCAGCAGCGTGGCCAGCGCGCCGAGGCGCGAGACGCGCGGCGCACGGTCCTCGGGGCGCGGCATCGCGCGGCGTTCGGGCGCCTCGACCACGCGCTTCAACCACAGCGCGCTCGCCAGGAACACGGGTGCCGCGAGCACGATGAACTCGAGCGGGTGGAAGCGCTGCTCCGAGAAGCCCGCGTCCGAGAGCAGCGGCCACGCCAGCGCGAGGCCCGCGACCCAGCCCGCGAACCGCCACAGCCGCGTCAGGCCGGTGCCGCGGCGCACGGCCTGGCCGCGCAACTCGGCCGCGAGGGCGATCAACCGCCCGCCCGCCGCACCCAGCCACAGCAGCGCCGCGATGGTGCCC
>JAHFBW010000120.1 GCA_023249845.1 Candidatus Eiseniibacteriota bacterium | reverse complement strand
TTCCTCGAAGCGGAGGACGAGCCCGTCGCGCCGGCGCGACCTGACTCACGCAAGCGCTCTCCCTCGAGGCCGAGCGCTCGGCGTGCGCCGCGTTCCGTCAGCGATTGGCCGGCACGGCCATCGGGCAGAAGGGGAGATGCCGATTGGCGGCCGGGGCGGCCGGGGCGGCCGGACCGGCCGACCGCGCGGCGCGGGAGCGAAACCACACGATCTGGGAGCGGAACGAGGGGCCGGGCAGGCGACAGGCCGGCCGGGCGGGCGAGCCGCGGACCCACCGGGCGAACCGGTGTGAGACCGACACGCCGGAAGGGCGGCAGACCCACGCCGAAGCGCGGACGTGGGTCGGACATTCGCCGCAACTCAAGAAATCCTTCGCGTCGTAAGCCTCGATGAGCATAGACTTAATCGAGTCAGCTTCACCCACCAGATAAAGCCCCACCCCCACGGCCACCGTGTCCCCCGGCAGCGCCCCCCGGCCGGGGAGCTGCCCGGGCGCGTTTCGATCCCACCCCTGGCCAGCCGAAGGCCCGGTTCCCCCGCCGCGTCGGTTTCGACCAAGAGGGTCGGCCCGAGCACAGTCGATTCGTCGGCCCCCTTGCGACTCGAACTCCTCGAACCCGTCCCTTACCGCACGCTGGGAACCACCGCGCCCCCCTCTGGTGTATTCACCAGCGCCCCCGCGTTCGCGCGCGAGGGCCGGCGGCTCGGGATCCGTGGCTGGCTCCTGGTGATGGCGGTCGCGTGCACGCTGCTCGGCCAGGGCGAGCACTCGCGAGTCGATCACCGCTTCCGCGCTCCGAGCACCACGCTCCAGACCTACTGGGAGGCGCTCCGCGCGGGTGACGCCGATGGCGCGTGGGCGTGCTTCGTCGAGGGGCGGCGTGACGTGCCCTTGCCGGGCTCGGTGTGGTTCCTGCCCACGACCGACGACCTGTGGCTGAGTGGTTACCGTGCGCTGAGCGTCTCGGCGACGCGGGTGATGGTGTCGTACGAGGTGCATTACCGCGACGCGCGGAACGGGGACGAACGCATGTTCCGGTTCGGGAACGAACTCGTTCGCGTGCGTGGCGAATGGCGTATCGCGAAGCCCATCGGCGAGGCGAGCATGCCCGAGTGGAAGCCCAAGGAGTGCGCGGTTGACAGTTGATCGGCGCCCCTCCTAGGCTCGCCGGGACCCGCTCGCCGCGGGCCTCCAACCCGGGGAGCTGAATGAGCGTCAAGCCGATCCGTGTGCTTCTGGCCGTGTGTCTCGTGGCGCTCGTCGCCGCCCCGGCCGGTGCCACCAAGTACGCGGGGGAGTTCATGAAGATCCCCGTGGGCGCGCGAGCGGTCGGCATGGGAGCGGCGTTCTCCGCCATCGCCGACGACGCCACGTCACCGTTCTGGAACCCGGCGGGCATGGTCTACCTGCCCTACAAGGAGACATTCCTCCAGCACGCCGAGCAGTTCGGCAGCCTCGTGAACCACGACTTCGCGAGCGCCGTCTGGCCCATGAAGAACGGCGAGGAGCAGCGCTCGGCGCTGGGTGTCTCGTTGAGCGCGGTGGGAGTGAGCGACATCCCGATCACGCCTCGCCCGGGCGGACTGGCTCCCGGCGACTGGCTCGACTTCGGCACGGACAACGACCCGACGACTCCCGGCAACGGGCAGGGGAACGGCGTCTGGGATCCAGGCGAGCGGCTGCTGATCACTGCCGACGACCTCTACATGGCGAACAGCATGGACATGGTGCTGTCGCTCGCTTACGCCATGCAACGGGGGCGGCAGTGGGCGTGGGGCGCCGCCGTGAAGTTCGTGCGCCAGAGCATCCCCGACACCCTCCCCGGCGAGCACGTCACGTCGTTCGGTGCGGGCCTCGAAGCCGGCGCGCTCTACATGCCGAACGACGCCATCACCGTGGGCATCGTGATGCACGACCTCACGACGACGTACCTCACGTGGAGCAATGGCACGCGTGAGACGGTGGCGCCAAACCTGGTCACCGGCGTGGCGATCAACTTCAAGCCGGCCGAGGGCCACGCGCTCACCTGGGGCACCGACTTCGCATGGGACTTCGAGGGGCGCGATCTCGACAGCCAGCTGAAGCTCGGGTTCCTGAACTCGGACCTGCGCACCGGCCTCGAGTACTGGTACCGGAACACGCTGGCGTTGCGCGGCGGGCTGAACGGTAAAGACCTCGACTTCGGGGCCGGTGTGCGCTACCGCCACTTCGGCGTGGACTACGCGGCAGCGTTGAACCGCTTCTTCGCGTCCAACGACTCCGCGTTCCCGGACGACCACAACCTCGAGACCACGCACCTCCTGAGCGCGTCGTTCAGCTGGTAGTGGTACGGCGCCCCGCGCGGGGCACGTGCATCGACGCTGTCCTCACCGCGTTCGCCGGTGGCACCCACGGTCACCCGACGCACGGCGTGTGCTTGACCGCCGCCCGCGCCACTCCCTAACGTGCCCGGGCCTTCCTCATGCGGCGAGACGCACCCGCGGAGACGCCCCGATGCGTGACGTGCTGGCGCTCATCCTGTCCGGTGGTGGCGGAGATCGTCTCGGTGTGCTCTGCGCCGAGCGGGCGGTGAGCGCGCTGCCGTTCGGCGGCAAGTACCGCATCATCGACTTCGTGCTCAGCAACTGTTGTCACTCGGGGGTCGAGCGCGTCGGCGTACTGGCGCAGCACGCGCCCGCCTCGCTCAACGATCACATCGGTGCCGGCCGCGCCTGGGACCTGGACCGCCGCACCGGCGGCGTGGTCATCCTGCAGCCATACCAAACGCGAAGCCACGCCGGCTGGTACCGCGGCACCGCCGACGCCATCGCGCAGAACTGGGACTGGATCGAGGAGCACCGTCCCGAGCGCGTGCTCGTGCTTTCGGGCGATCACGTCGTGCGCATGGACTACCGCCCGCTCGTCGCCTCACACGTCCAGCGCGGCGCCGCGGTGACGGTGGCCGTGACGCAAGTGCCAGCGACCGAGGCGCACCGCTTCGGCATGGTGCACGTGGAGCCCTCAGGCCGCATCCGGAGCCTGGAGGAGAAACCCGCGCAAACCGACGCCGCGCTCGCGAACATGGGCATCTACCTGTTCGAGACGGAGCGCCTCGGCGAGATGCTGCGTGCGCGGCCGGTGGACATCGTCCTCGACGTGCTGCGGCCCCAGGTCGCAGCCGGCCAACCCGTGTACGCGCATGACTTCAGCGGCTACTGGGAGGACGTAGGCACGGTGGCGTCCTACTACCGCGCGAACCTCGAACTCGTTCGCGAGCAGCCGCGGCTGGCGCTGCACGACGCGCGCTGGCCGATCCTCACGCGCGACGAGGAACGCCCGCCGGTGTGGATGGGCGCCGACGCCGCGGTGGAGGACAGCCTGATCGCGAATGGCTGTCGTATCGAGGGCAAGGTCGAGCGCTCCATTCTATTCCCGGGCGTTCACGTCGGCCGCGGTGCCACCGTGTCGGAGTGCGTGATCATGGCGGATACGCGCGTGGACTCGGGGGCGCGCGTCAGCCACGCGATCCTCGACAAGTACGTGCGGGTCGGCGCGGGCGCGGTCGTGGGAGAGGGCACGGGGGCGGGGGATCCCGCGCTCGACTGGCTCGCGGGCCTGTCGCTGGTGGGCAAGGACTCGTGGGTGCCCGAGGGCGGGCGAGTGTTTCGGCCGAGCTCGATCGGCGTCGGCGGGCGGTACGAGGACTTTCGCGAGGGGCTGCTCGACGCCAACACCGTGGTGCCGAACCGTCGCTGGTTCGAGGAACTCCCTTGAGCAGCCGCTACGCATTCATCCTCGCGGGCGGCGTCGGGAGTCGGCTGTGCCTGCTTTCCGAGCGGCGCGCCAAGCCCGCGGTGCCGTTCGGCGGTAAGTACCGGATCATCGACTTCACGCTCTCGAACTGCGTGAACTCCGGCATCTTCGACGTGGGCGTGCTCACGCAGTACCGGCCCACGTCGTTGAACCAGCACATCGGGATCGGGCGGCCGTGGGACCTGGACCGCACGCGCGGTGGCATCCAGCTCCTGCAGCCGGCGCCCGGCTTGTCCGCGAGCGACTGGTACCAGGGCACCGCGGACGCCATCTACCAGAACATCGTGCACCTGAAGCGTCGCCGCACCGACGAAGTGCTGATCCTGTCCGGCGACCACGTCTATCAGATGGACTACAACGTGCTATACGCGTTCCACCGCCGGAACCACGCCCGGCTCACCGTGGCCGTGACCGAGGTGCCCGAGGCCGAGGTGGACCAGTTCGGCATCCTGGAGGCCGACGCGCGCGGCCGCGTGACCGCGTTCAAGGAGAAGCCGAAGGGGCCGGTGCCGTCTCGGCTGGCCTCGATGGGCGTCTACCTGTTCGACCGGGAGGCGCTGATCCACTGGCTCGTCGAGGACGCCGCGATGGCGGAGTCGTCGCACGACTTCGGCAAAGACCTGCTGCCACGGATGGTCGCGCGCGACGAGGCCGTGTTCGCATACCGCTTCCCCGGCTATTGGCAGGACGTGGGAACGCTGGACTCCTACTACCGCGCCAACCTCGAGTTCCTGCAGCCCACGCCGCCACTGGACTTGACCGACCCGGAATGGGTGGTGCACACGCAGACTGCGGACCGGCCGCCCGTGCGCGTCGAGGCCGGCGCCCGCGTCTCACGGAGTCTGCTCGCGAACGGCTGTGCGGTGCGCGGCGAGGTGGTGAACTCGGTGCTGTTCCCGGGCGTGGTGGTCGAGCGCGGCGCCGTCGTAAGGGACAGCATCGTCATGCAGGACACCGTGGTGGGGGCGGAGGCGTCGCTCAACCGCGCCATCGTGGACAAGGAGGTGCGCGTCGGGCGCGGCGCGCGCGTCGGTCACGGCGAGGACAATGCGCCGAATCGCGCCTGCCCCGAGCACCTCTCAAGCGGCCTCGTCGTGGTGGGCAAGCGCGCGCGGCTCCCCGAGGGCTTGAGTGTCGGACGCAACGCACGCATCGGCGCCAGCGTCGTGGAGGAGGACTTCACCGCTCCCGTGCCCGCGGGCGGCGTCGTGGACGGCCCCGAGAGCATGCACTGAACGCAGTGGTCCGAGCTCGAGCGCGATCAGACGGGCAGTAACAGCACCTGACCGGGCGCGATCCGCGTGCTCCGGAGCTTGTTGAGCTTGCGCAGCGACTCGACGCTCACGCCGTGGCGGCCGGCGATCTCGGTGATCGTCTCGCCCGCCTTCACCACGTGCGTGCCGTGTGAGCGCGACTTCTTGGAGCCGTTCTTCTTTGCATCGCCGCCCGCAGGCTTGTCGAGCGACACCGGATCGGGCACCGGTGTCTTCGCCACTCGGGGAGCAGGCTCCGGCGCGCGCGGCGTCTCGGCCGCAGGCGGCGTCGCCACCGCGGCCGGCTCGCCCTTGGCGTCGACCGGCTCGTCATCCTTCGAGCGGATCCGCAGCCGCGTGCCGGTGCGCACGCTCGCCGTCTTGATGCGGTTCCACTGCCGCAGATCCGCCACCGAGACACCGTACTTCGATGCGATCCCACGCAGCGTCTCGCCGCGGCGCACGGTGTGCGTGATGCGCTCGATCGGCACACTGTTGCCCTCGATGCGACCGGGCAGGCCGATGTTCCGCTCGGGCACGTAGTCCGTCGAAGCGCGCGGATCCTCGAAGTCAGGCGCCAGCACCTCGGGCTTCGGCGACTTGAAGCTCGCCGGCACGGTGAGCATCATGCCGCGCCGCAGCGGACGGCCGCGGCCCAGGTTGTTGACGCGCGCCAGCTCGGTGGGGCTCACCGAGTATTCGGAGGCGATGAAGCGCAGCGTCTCGCCCCGCCGCACGCGGTGACGCACGGTGAGATTCACGCTCGGGAGCTCAGCTCCTTCCGCGAGGTTCCGCTGGATGGACTCGCTCTTGCCCTCGGGCACGCGCACGGTCGTGATACCGCTCGCGCCGCGCATCATGGTGGTTCGCGCCGACGGGTTCAGCTCCTTCAGCTCCTCGTACGTGCAGCCCGCGAGCTTCGCAACCGCGCGCAGGTCTACGGCGCCCTTCAAGGCCACCTCGTCGAACTTCATCGGATCGTCGAGCTCGATGTCGGCGAAGCCGTACTTCACGGGATCACGCGAGATGGCGAGCGCCGCCATGAACTGCGGCACGTACTCCTCGGTCTGCTTCGGCAGGCGCAGCTCCCAGTAGTTCGTCGTGCCCTGGTACTTGATCGCGCGCATGACCGTGCCCTCGCCGGCGTTGTAGGACGCCAGCGCCAGCGGCCAGTCTCCGAAGATGCCGTACAGGTGTTTCAGATAGCGGGCTGCCGCGACCGTGGCCTTCTCCGGGTCCTTGCGCTCGTCCACCCACTGGTTCACGTGCAGCCCGAAGAGCTGTGACGTCGAGCGCATGAACTGCCACGGCCCGACCGCCGCCGCGTAAGAGCGTGCGTTCACGTTGAAACCGCTCTCCACGAACACGAGGTGCACGAGGTCGGGGGGCAGGCCTTCCTTCTGAAGCACGCTGCGGAACAGCTCCATGTAGCGGCCCGAGCGCTTGAGCCAGCGCTCGAACGTGCTGCGGCCACCGCCCGTGAAGAACGCGATGTAGCGGAGCACGTCCGCGTTCATCTGCAGCTCGATGTCGTCCGCGGCGGGCTGGTTCAGCACCACCGCGTCGCCATCGTTCGCGAGCTTGGGTTCCCGCGTCTCGGGCGTTCGCGACGAAGCCGGCGGCGACGATTCGGCCGCGGGCGCGGGATCCGCCTGCTTCGGAGCAGAAGGCGGCGCCAGCGGATCGATCAGCCGCGGCGCGTAGTGGGTGGAGGTGTCCGAGGGGGCTTCGGCGGCACGCAACGACTCCACCGGCGTGACGGCCAGAACGGCCGACGCCAGGAGCAGCGCGTGGATGCGGTTCCGAAGCTTCATGAACGGACCTCCCTGGACGAGTTCCGGGCCATCAAACCGAGTTTGGGACGCGGGCACGCTAATGGCCGGGCATGTGTTCTGCAATGAAGCTCTATGTCAACTTGCACGGGAACGCGGCCCCGCTGGCCAGCCAACTGCCATGGCCCCATCGACGGGGGGTGGTATCCTGCAGGAGCCGTGCCACAAGCGCTTACGGCGTTGACACTTGCGAACCCGTTGGCTAGCTTGGGTCTGTAGCGGGGCTCCGTGGCCAGCGGGGCCCTCGGTTTGCCTGGGGAGGGAGCCCCGTGACGAAATCCAGCCCAGCCGCCACAGATCATTGGGCGGTTTCCACCCGAACACAGGGTGGGGTTCTCACTGCAGGCGCCGCGTTGCCGTCCATTGAACTGGCGCTGCTGGGGATCCCCGGCGGCTTCACGCCGGCCGAGATCCAGAGCTGGCTGCGCGATCTCGGTGGTGTCGCGATCGAGACCTCGCGCACGGACGAGCGCTCACGACCGATCCCGCAACTACTCCATCACGCGCTCACCGGGCTGCTGTTCTCGCAGACCGAGTTGTGGAGCCACACCGGGCAGCCGCTGCCGTGCGCCGCCGTGTTCGTGCATGGCCCGCAGGGCGTGGCGTTTGGTTGGGTCGGTCGCGCGCGCGTCGTGCTGCTCGTGAACGGTGAGCCACACGAACCGCAGTGGGTGATCGTGCGTGACGAGGCGGGGCAGGAGGCCATGTCGGCGTCGCTGCCGCCGGACGCGCACGTGCTGCTCACGCTGGAATACTGGCCCGAGGGCGAAGATGCGACCCAGGCGCCCGCGTCGCTTGATGCGGAATGGGGCCAGTCGTTCGCGAATCTGGCGAACGCGCTGGCCGTCGTGCCGTCGCCCGCACCTCAGCCCGCCGTGGTGGTGCCGGCCGACTCGCCACCCTCGAGGCGAGCGGCGCGTGCTTCGGCCGCGCCGGCAGGACCTGCAGGCCGGGCGCTTCCGACCGAGCAGCCCGGACTTGCGCCCGATCCCTCCGCGGCGGCGCTCGATCGTCCCGACGCTTCGCAGTCGGTGCCCTCCACCTATCATCCGTCCGCCGCCACGTTCGCGATGCCGGGCGTCCCCGGCCAGCAGAAGTCGTTCGATCCGTCATTGGCCGCCGCTGCGGAGCGGTTCGCGATCGAGCCGGGTGGAGGTGCGCACGACGCGACAGCGCCGCCTGCGGAGGGTGGCCACCCGGTGGGCCGCTGGCTGTCGCGCATGATGGGCTTCGCCAAGCGCGCGGTGCCGGGAGCACAGGAACGCGGCCGGGAACCGTCGGCGGAGTCGCACGCCTTGCCACCGCCCGCGTTCGAGCGAGCAGAGCCCCGAACCTCGATCGAACCGATCACGATCGCAGACGCACCGGCGCCGATCGCTGCCACCGCGCCGGCTGCGACTGAGGGCAGCCTCGCAAGCGCGCCCGACATCGACGAGCCCCACGCGCTTCCCGCGCGAGGATCGCTCCGTCCGACCACCCGGCGGACGTCCGTGACCCCGCCTGCGAAGCCGCCCGCGAGTCCGATCGCGACCACGCCCGCGCCGCCACCAGTGGCATCTCCCGCGCGGTCCTCGGGCGGACTCGCCGCGGCGGGCCTGGAGGAGATCCTCGGAGGCAAGCTGCTCAGGGGTGCCCGGTCCACGTCCACGCCGCGACTCGAGGGACTCACCGGTGTGGGACCCCCGAGCGCCTCCGCGACGCCGCCACTCCAGCCTCTCCTGGGTCCTGACTCGATGAGTCCCGTGACTCCGCCGTACCCCGTGCTCGACGTCACGCCCGTGGCACCCTCCGCCCGAGGACCCATCCAGATCGAACGCGAACCTGTTGGTGCGGACAGCACGTTCGCGATCCCGCGGCTGCCCTCGCTCGGCACGCCCCGGCCGGTGCGCGTCGCCCTGCCCAGCGCGAGCGACGCGCCTCGCTCCGGACCGGCCGTGCCCGCCATGGCCGCGCCGCCGCCGTCGGTCCCGCGGGCGGGAAGCGTTCCGGCGCTGCCCGATCCACCCGCGGAGTTCCTTGCCGAGTTCGCGGCGTTCTCGGGCAGCGCGTCCGCCACGCCCGCGTCGGCACCCGAGCCCCTGACACCCGAAGTCGTGAAGCCCGCGGCCCCGCGCGAGCCGGCTGCCGACGCGACGCTCGCGCCAGGCGGCGCCCCGAGCGCGCTGCCTCGGC
>JAHFBW010000119.1 GCA_023249845.1 Candidatus Eiseniibacteriota bacterium | reverse complement strand
CCAACTGCACCTTGCCGCCGAGGCGTTGGGTCAGCAGCGCCCAGCCGGCCCAGTCGTTCTCGTCGAGCCCGTCCTCGATGCTCACGATGGGGTAGCGCTCGCAGAGGCCCGCGTACCAGTCCACCATCTGCGCGCTCGTCAGCTTCTTGCCGCCCTCGCCGGCGAGCACGTAGCCACTGCCATCCTTCTGCCACAGCTCACTCGCCGCCACGTCGAGCGCCAGCGCCACCTGCTCGCCGGGCTTCAAGCCCGCGGCCTCGATGGCGGTGAGCAGCACCTTCAACGCGTCCTCGTTCGTGCGTAGGTTCGGCGCGAAGCCGCCCTCGTCGCCCACAGCCGTCGCGAGTCCCTGCTTCTTCAACACCGCGTGCAGCGCGTGGAACACCTCGGCGCCCCAGCGAAGTGCTTCGCGGAAGTTCGGTGCACCGAGCGGCACGATCATGAACTCCTGGAGGTCCACGTTGTTGTCCGCGTGCGCGCCGCCGTTCACGACGTTCATGAGCGGCACGGGGAGCACGTGCGCGTGCGCTCCGCCCAGGTGGCGGTAGAGCGGCACCTCGAGCGCGGCAGCCGCGGCGTGCGCGACGGCCATGGACACGCCGAGCAGCGCGTTGGCGCCCAACCGGCCCTTGTTCGGCGTGCCGTCCAGCTCGAGCAGGCGGGCGTCCACCGCGCCCTGCTCGAACGCGCTCATGCCGAGGAGCGCCGGGGCGATCGCCTCGCCGACGTGGGTGACGGCCTTCTGCACCCCCTTGCCCCGGTAGCGCTTGGCGTCGCCGTCGCGAAGCTCGATCGCCTCGTGCTCGCCGGTCGAGGCTCCCGAGGGCACCGCCGCGCGGCCCAGCGCCCCGCCCGCCAACAGGCAGTCCACCTCGAGCGTGGGATTGCCGCGCGAGTCGAGGATCTCGCGGGCGCGAAGAGCGGAGATGGTCAGCATCGCGCGGCAGGCTAGCCCGGAGGGTTCGAATGCCGCAAGCTCCGGGCCGCCCGGTCGCGGGGTGGCGACGGGCGCCTGGGCGCCCCCGAGCCAGACTCGGCCCCGTCGCCTAACACATTCGGGCCGCGATTCTTGACCCACTCCTGACGGCGAACCTAATGTGCCCCGACATGAAACTTTCGGCCGTCCGAGCGCGTAGCCGCCACTGGATCCCGGGGACGTGAGCGGCGGCGAAGACGCCGAACTCGTCCGCCGGTGCCTGTCGGGCGACCAACGAGCCTGCCGGGACCTGGTCCGACGGTACGAACGGCCCGTCTACTCGGTGCTCATGCGAGTGGTGCGGCGGGCCGAGGACGCCGAGGACCTGGTCCAGGAGACCTTCGTCAAGGTGTTCCGGGCGCTCGACCGGTACGACACGGAGCGGCCGTTCGCGGCGTGGATCTTCACCATCGCGTCGCGCCTCGCGATCGACCATCTCCGGCGCCGGCGGGTGAAGACGGTGTCGCTGCAGGTCGCCGAACCGGGCTCCACGGAAGAACGTACGATGGACGTGGAGGACCCGGGCCTAAAGCCCGACGAGATCACGTCGCATGCCGAAGAGGAATCCCGGGCGGCCGCCCTGATCGACAGCCTTCCCGAGCACTACCGCATCGTCGTGTTGTTGCGACACCAGCAGGACCTATCCTACGAGGAGATCGCCGAGGCGCTGCAACTGCCCCTCGGGACTGTGAAAGCCAGGATCCACCGCGCGCGTGCACTCATGAAAGATCGCATCCAGGAACCGTGATGAACCACTGCCCCGAGATGCTCAACGTCCAGGACTGGCTGGACGGCGAACTCCCGCCTCACGAGGCGGCGAGGTTCGAATCGCACCTCGCGACCTGCGCCGAATGCGAGGCCGAGGCGGCCGCGTACCGGGTGGTGTGGAGCGAGCTGCGCGCGCTGCCGCTCCTCGACCCGCGTCCCGAGCTGTTCGCGCGCATCATGGACGAGGTCCTGCCGCACCGGACGCCGCGCTGGGTGAAGGTGCTGGGTTGGGCCTACGCGGGCACCATCGCCGCGAGTCTCGGCTTGATCGCTTCCGCGTTCGTGCTGCCGGGCCCGAGCGCGTGGCTCCGCGGCGTGATCGCCGCCGGCACGCGTGCGCTCACCGACACCGGCACGTTCGTCGTCCGTTCCATGAGTGACGGCTTCGCGCGCCTCGGCGAAGTGCTCTCGGGCAGCGGCGGATTGGGCCGTCTGCTCAAGCTCATGTGGGGCGCGCTCGCGCACCCCGCCGTGTTCCTCACCCTGCTCGCTGCGGTGTTCGTGTGCGCGGCCGTGCTGTGGTGGATGCGCCCGCGCGAGGCGCGCGAGACCGAGGAGATCCCGCATGTCGGCCTATTGGGTCTGTAGGACCGCCGCGGCACTCACGGCCGCGGCGCTCTTGTTCGTGATGCCTGCCCAGGCGGCCGGCAAGCTCACCGTCACCACTGACGACGGCAAGACACGCCGCGTCCAGATCGACCGCCACGGCATCGTGGTCACCCGCGTCAGTAGCGACGCCGACACCGACAGCGCGTCGGTGACGATCCGCGGCGACATCGACGCCGGCCCGGTCGTCGTTCGCGGCAGCGGCAGCGGCATCGTGCGGCTGTTCTCGGACGCCGAGGTGGCGCCCGGCGAACGCGTGGACGGCGACGTCGTCGCGGTGTTCGGTTCGGTGCGCGTGGACGGCGAGGTCGAGGGTTCCGCCGTGGCGGTGTTCGGCTCGGTCGACCTGGGGCCGGGTGCTCGCGTGAAGGGCGACGCGGTGTCGGTCGGAGGTGCCCTCCGCGAGGGCAACGGCGCGCGCGTCGACGGCCAGACGGTACAGGTGGGATTCCTGCCGTTCACGCTGGGGCTGCCCGGGCTGCCCGTGGTGCTCATGTGCATCGTGCTCGCCTGGCTCGTCTCGCTGTTCTTCGGTTGGATCGGCGCCATGCTGTTCCCGGGGCGGCTCGCGCGCATCGCGGTGACCTCGTCGCGCCGCACCGCGGCATCGCTGGCGCTCGGCATCGCGTCGGGACCGCTCATGCTCATGACGATGCTGCTGCTCATGGTGACCGTGGTGGGCATCCCGATCGCGTTCTTCCTGCCGTTCGCGTATGTCGCCGTGCTCTACGCCGGCCAGATCGCCGCGACGTACGTGCTCGGCTGCAAGCTCACGCGGCGCCGGCTCGGCGAAGGTGGCGTCACTGCGCCGCTCGTCTCGGGCTCGCTGCTCGTGGCGTCCATCTTCGGCTTCGGCGCCATCCTGTGGGAGACCCCGGGAGCGGTGCGCACCGCGGCGCTGTTCTTCCTCCTCGTGGGCGTGTTGCTGCTGCTGGGACTCTCCACGATCGGGACGGGGGCGTTCCTGCTGTCGCGCGCCGGCTCGCGGCCGCGTGACCTGCACGAGCCCGGGGCCGGCCCTGTGCCGGCGCCGAGCGCGCCCTCGGAAGCGACCGTCACGCCCTGATCCGCGGGAGCCGGTGCGCGCGGGGTCTGGCGCCTGCCTCGGGCTAGGCCCTTGACCCGAACCGAGCCACCAACCCATCACCGCCGTGGGTGCACACACCCACGGCGTTCGTGTGTCTGGGGAAGAAGCCCCGCAGCGTGCGCGCGCGGTTCCGAGCGAAGGGCCGGGGCCCAGAAACCTGCCGCCGACTGATTCCAGAACATGTTGCGGCGCAGTGGTCTATGCAGGCGTGCAATTCCCCTTGCCACGCTGCCTCGCGATCCACAGTTGGCACATTCGTGGCGATGGGTGAGAAGCATGGCACTCACCTCACACGCCCCCCACTCGCGCCCCACCCGGCTGGCCCTCGCGTTCTGCATCTCGCTTGGGCTCGCCCTCGCGGCCGCTCCGAGTGATGCGAGTGAGCTCTCGGCCGCGCCCGTGCGCGTCGCCGGCATCGTGGTGCACGACGCGGCCGAGACGCTCCGCGACTTCTGCCACGAGCAGGACGGCGGCCTGTGGCTCGAGCTACCCGGCGGCATGCGCTGGGAGCTGGTTACCTCCACGACGGATCCCGTGATCACGAACCCCGGTGACGGTGAGTTCCACCCGTTCGACGTGTCCGAGGTGGACGCGGCGCTGTCGCTCGTCCGCTACCCGATCCACAATCTCTCCGCCGAGGTGTTCATCCTGCCGTTCCCGCGTCGTGAGAGCCTCGAGTCCGCAGCCGGCGCGGGCCTGATCCTGCTCTCGCCGGGCGTGCGGCCGCTGTCGCGCGAACATCAGCACGCCGAGCTCGTCCACGAGCTGGGCCACGTCGTCCAGTACGCGGTGCTGCCCGACACGGACGAGCAGGGCTGGGGCGAGTTCATGCACATCCGCGGGCTGTCGCTCGACACCCACACCGCGGAGAGCGCGCACGCCGACCGTCCGCACGAGATCTGGGCCGAGGACTTCCGCGCGCTGTTCGGCGGTACTGCCGCCAACTCCACGGGCACGATCGAGAACGCGACGCTCGCCTACTCGACGCAGGTGGCGGGCCTGGCCGAGTTCATGCAGGCACTGGCGGACGCGTCGCCTGCAGCGGCGAGCGCGCGGCTCACCGCCGCCCCGGTGGCGCGCGGCGCGGTGACGTTCTCGCGCTTTGGTACCAACGCCTCGGTACTGGACGTGTTCGACGCCGCAGGGCGCCGCCTGGCCAGCGTGACGCCGGTCGTGGGCGGCTCGTCGGTGGCGTGGACGTGGAACGGTGAGGACGCGTCGGGCCGCTCAGTGCGCGGCGAGGTGGTGTTCGCCCGCGCGCGTGACGCGCAGGGCGGCGCGGTGCGGGTGGTGGTGACCCGCTAGGCTCGTCTGAGAACTCACCGCGTGCGGAGTTCTTAAGTCCGAGCCTAACGCCGAAACGGCGGCAACGTGGCCGGGGTGAAGTCCGCGCTGATCAGCCGCGAACGCTCGTCGCCGAAGCCCGCGAAGTTACGCGCGGCGTCGAACAGCGAGACGGGCACGCCGGTCAAGAAGCCGAACGGTGAGCGCTTCTTCTCCTTCACCTCGCCCGAGAGCCAGGTCTCGACCTCGGTCAGGTCCTCGATGTTCAACGGGCGCAGCGAGGCGCTCACCACGACATAGCAGGACACGTCGGGCCCGAATCGCGCGAGCGGGCTGACATTGAACGCGAGCGTCCGCTCGAGCGCGCTGCTCAGCGAGTCGATCGAACTCACGACGAGCGGGCTCGATCCGGGGCGATTCAACCGCCAGGTGTCGCTCCACACGTCGTAGTGCATGCGGAATGTGGCGTCCACCGCGCGCTCCATGCGGTCGAACCAGCCATTGCGGCGGCGCCAGAGCTCCGCGTGCAACGTGAGCGTGGCCGGCATGCCGCGGCCCAGGCTGGCCGCGACTCGTGGCTCGAGCGGCTCCTCGATGCGCAGCTCCACCCACAGCTGGCCGCCTGCGTCTCGTGCGGGTCGGATCGCGGTGATCTTGAACGCATGCGCCGGCGCCGCGACCACCACCACGAATACCAGGGCGAGCGGCAGGGAGCCGCCGAGGCGGCCAAGAGCGCGCCCGCGCGGACCGGGATCGGGGAGGCGGAAGAGGAGCAAGGGGGTGGGTGGACTCTCGCTAGAAGGGGCGCTGCAATCGCAGTGACCAGACCCAGTCGGCGTCGCGGCCAGCGAGGTCCCGCGCCACGTACACGCGCACGTCGTCCTCGCTGGTGGCGAGACCGACGCCCGCATCGGTGACGAAACGCTGGTTCGCGACATCCCAGCGATTGCTCGGGTTGTCCCACGCGGTGCCCGCGTCCATGAACGCGATGGCGTGCAGTCCCGCCTCGAAGCCCTCACCGCGCAGCGCCCACAGACCCACTGTGTACTCGCCCTGGGCGAGCGCCACCTGATTGCCCGTGAGCTCGTTCAAGGCGTGCGCACGCAGCCCGTCGACGCCGCCCACGCCGAAGCGCTTCTGCCGCGGCAGCGCGCCGTCCGTGCACGAGCCCGCCACGGCGCGCAACGACAGCGTGGTGGCGGGGGAGAGCCGCAGCACGCTGCGCACGTCGCCGAGCACGCGCAGGTAGTCGAAGTCGCCTCCCAGCTCGCCACCCGCGCGCTCCAACTCGATCCAGTGGTAGAGCCCGGCGCGCGTGCCGCCCGAGCGCCGCGCCAGCCGCTCCAGCCGGAACAGCACCGAGCGCGTGCGACCGTCGTCCACGGCCGGGTTGTCGCGGATTGGCCGGGTGAGCCGGAACCACGACATCACGTCGTCACGGTTGACGGTGAGCGAACGGTATTCGTCGCCGCGCATGTGCAGGCTCACCGTGGAGAAGTCGGGGACGCGCCACGACGCATACACACCCACGCCTTCGCGTTCGTAGTAGTCGCGGTAGTCGGTGCGCGAGACCAGCAGCGCGATCGAGTTCTCGAGGTCGTCCACCTGCTGCAGGTCGGGGTGCTCCGTCCGCCGCACCGTGCTCACGCCGAACACGAACCGCGCCGTGGGCAGCAGCGGTTGCTCGAGCTGCACGCCGTAGAGTGTGCGCTTGCGTCCCGTGGCGTACTCGAATCGCGCGCCGAGGCGCGGGTACATGGTGAGCGGTCGTTGCGCCTGGAAGTGCGCGCCGTAACGCACGAGGTCGACGCGGTTGTAGTCCAGCACGAGCTGGGTCTCATCCGAACGCGACGGATGGTGCGCGCTCCACGGCTCGGGGTGATCGAGCAGGTGGTCGCCCATGGGCGCGCGCAACCACTCGGCCTCTGACTCGGACTCGAGCGGGATGGTGGCCGTGATCCGCGGCTCGTGCCCCGTGCTGTCGAAGAACGGATAGGGCACTCGGAAACTCGGACTCGGCGTGTAGCCGGAGTCCATTGCGGCGGTGACCGCCGCCCTCGCTCGGGCTGTGCCGAAGCACGCGAACACCGCGAGCAGCAGGAGAGCATGGGGGAAGGTGGCGGGAATGCGATGGGGGTTCACGTCGCCTCCAGATGTGTCAGGGGTGAGCCCGTGGCGATAGGCAAACCCCGTACCACCTTAGCGGCCGGGATGGCGCGCGCAAACCCGCGACTGGCGCGGGCTTGGGCGATGCGTGCGGTGCTCTCGCGGCGCGTGGCGTGGCGGGCACGCCACGGTGCGTGGCGATCGGGTCAGTGAGCGCGGCGGGAGCTACCGCCGAGCGATCCCGTACTTGCGCATCTTGCGATGCAGGTTCGTGCGGTCTATGCCGAGGCCGGCGGCGGCCTGGGTCACGTTCCACTCCGCGGCGTCCAGCGCACGGCGGATGGATTCGATCTCACTCCGCGCCACCTTGCCCTTCAAGCCCGCGTCCTCGCCCTCGTCGGGCGGGCTCTCGAGCCACGGGTTCACGTCCGCGGCGGTGATGCTGTCGTCGCCCACCAGCACCACGGCGCGCTCCATCAGGTTGCGCATCTCGCGCACGTTCCCGGGCCAGTGGTACTCCTCGAGCAGCTCGCGCGCGTCGTCCGAGAGTGTCATCGGCCCGCGCCCCTCGGCCTCGGTGAAGCGCGCGAGGAAGTGCTGCGCCAGCCGCGCCACGTCGGCCTTGCGCTCGCGCAGCGGCGGCACCACCACGGGCAGCACGTTCAGCCGGAAGTAGAGGTCCTCGCGGAACTCGCCGCTCTTCACCTCGGCTGCGAGGTCCTTGTTGGTGGCGGCGATCAGCCGCACGTCCACCTTTGCAGTGCGCGTGCCGCCGACGCGCTCGATCTCGCCGGTCTCCAACGCGCGCAACAGCTTGGCCTGAGCCTCGAGCGCCAGGTCGCCGATCTCGTCCAAGAACAGCGTGCCGCCGTCGGCCATCTCGAGACGGCCCTTCTTGCTGCCGACCGCGCCGGTGAACGCGCCCTTCTCGTAGCCGAAGAGCTCGCTCTCCAGTAGCTCTTTCGGGATCGCGGCGCAGTTCAACTTCACGAACGGCCCGTTCGCGCGTTTGGAGAGCTCGTGGATCGCGAGTGCCGCCAGCTCCTTGCCCGAACCATTCTCGCCGGTGATGAGCACGCGGCCATTGCTCGGCGCCACGCGGCGGATCTGCTCGCGCAGCCGGTCCACCGCGGGGCACTGGCCCACGATGGCCTGCTCGGCATCGACACCGGCCGCGTCGTCGCCGCCGGCGACCGCGGTCCCGCTCGGCTTGACGCTCCCACGCCGCAGCCGCGTCAGCTTCACGGCCTCGCGCAGCACCTCCAGCAGGTGCTCGGGGTCGCGCACGGGCTTGGGCACGAAGTCGAACGCGCCGCGTTGGCCGGCCTTGACGGCATTCTCCAACGTGCTCTCGCCCGAGACGACCACCACCGCGGTGTCGGGCGACTGCTCGCGAATCTTCGTGAGCGCGTCCAGCCCGTGCTCGCCGGGCATGGTGAGATCGAGGAGCACGGCGTCCCAGCGGCGCTTCTCGAGCGCCTCGTACGCCTCGGCGGCGCCTCGCGCCTCGCCGACCTCGTGTCCTTCGTCTTCGAGCACGCCGCGCAACTGGCGGCGGATGGCGGCGTCGTCGTCCACGGTGAGTACGGCGTAGTGCTCTCGCTCAGCCATCCGCGCTCCTTGGGCTCAGAGGAATGGTGAGGCGCGCCACGGCGCCACCGCCCTCACGGTTCACAAGCGTCACGTCTCCCTTGTGCTGCCGCGCGATGTCGCGCACCAGCGACAACCCCAGCCCGCTGCCGCGGTTCTTCGTGCTCACGTAGGGCTCGAACACGCGCTCGGCGAGCTTGGGGTCCAGCCCGGGCCCGCGATCGCGCACCTCCACCCATGCCTGGCCGGCGTCGGCGCCCGAGGCAAGCTCCACGACGGAGCCTCGCGGGCTCGCCTCGATGGCATTGACGAGCAGGTTATGCAGCGCACGCGACAGCAGCAACCTGTCGCCGCGCACGGGCAGCGCCTCGTCGCACGACACATGCAACGTCACGCCCTCGGGCTCGTGCAGCGCGCTCGCGGCGCGCGCCAGCTCGGAGACATCCAGCGGATCGTGGCGCGGCTCCGGCATGCGCGCGTACTGCGAGAACGTTTCGGCGAGCTGCGTCAGGTGATCGATCTCCTGGAGCAGCGCGCCCAGGCTGTCGCGCACGGCGGAGCGCTCGTGTTCGGGCACCAGCTCGACGCGCCGCTGGAGCCGGTGGAGCGAGAGCGTCATGGGCGTGAGCGGGTTCTTGATCTCGTGCGCGAGCCGGCGCGCGACTTCCCGCCAGGCGGCCTCGCGCTCGGCGCGCGCCAGCGCCACGCGCGCCTCGATGAGTCGCGTGGTCATGGCGTTAAACGACGTCGCGAGCGACGCCAGCTCGGTTGGGCCCGAGACGGGCAGCGGCTC
>JAHFBW010000398.1 GCA_023249845.1 Candidatus Eiseniibacteriota bacterium | reverse complement strand
GGCGCGAGCAGGGCGAGAAGCGCGAACGACATCATGATTCTGCGCATGAAACCTCCTGGCATGTGGGGGAACACAACGCGGAGTGCTGGGCGCTGGCTGGCGACCCTGCTGGGGCGCCCGGCGTCCGGGCTCACGTGTCTCGTGCGAGGCCGCGGTGTCGAACGGGCCATCACGGGAACCGCGGCAGCATACCGCCGCGCCCCGTAGTCGTCACCCGAGGATGCGACCCCGCCGACTGCACCGGGACGACGCTCGCGGCGGCGCGTTCAGCTGCGGATCGCCTGTTCGTACAGGCTCACGAGCCCGTTCGTGTGGGCACCGGGGGCGAACTCGCTCGCGGCCCGCACGCATGCCGCCTCGCCCCAGCGAGCGGCGCCCGGATCCTCGAGCGCGCGACGCGTGGCGGCCACCCAGGCCACTTCGTCGCCGGGTGGTGCGAGCAATCCGGATTCCTCGTGTCGCACCAGTTCGGTGAGCGCGCCGATCTGCGCGGCCACGACGACACGCGCTTCGAGCTGGGCCTCCGCGACGGCGTAGCCGAACGTTTCGGGGAACAGGCTCGGCACCAGCACCACCGTGGCTCGCGATCGGATCGCGGCAAGCGCATCGCCATTCAAGTGGCCGAGCAGCCGCAGCGACTCGGTCGCGCGCGCGCGCAGCCACGGATCGAGCGGCCCGCCGCCGGCCACGAGCAGCGGCACAGGTGCGATGGCGCGCGCCAGTGCGGGCAGCAGGTACACCCCTTTTTCCTCCGAGAGCCGTCCCGCGTAGAGCACGAAGCGAGGCGGCAGGTCGGCGGGCGGCGGGCCCGCGGGTGGCGTCTCGACGCCGTGCACCAGCACGCGCACGCGCGTTGCATCGGCTCCCAGCTCGATGGCCTTGGCGCTCACGAAGCGCGACGGCGCGATCCAGCGCCTAACGGCCGTGTACGCATGGCGCCGGTCGTGCGTGTATGCCTCGACCGCGCCCACCAGACTCTTGAGTCGCGAGCGCTGAACGCAACCGGTCGTGACCGCGTGCCAATGGTGGCCGCCACGGCAGCGCTCGCACGGCGCGCCGCGCGCGAACAGCACGCGGTTCGTGCACCACGGCTTCCAATCATGCAGCGTCATCACCGTGGGAACGCCCGCGCGCGACAGTTCGGCCAGCACCGAAGGCGTCAAGTACCGGCTCGGCGCATGAACGTGCGCCACGTCGGGACGCCACTCGGCGAGCAACCCCGCCAATGCACGTGCGGCGGGAGCGGACCAGATGGCGCGAGAGAGCTGTGGGAGCTGGCGCCAGGCCGGCGTGTCCTCGCCGTAGTCGGCCGCGGGGGCGAAATGCCGCGCCTGCTCACTCGGCAGGTTCCGGGGATCCGTGGTGGCGAACGCCGCCACCTCGTGTCCGGCCGCCCTGAGCCAGCGCGTCTCGTCGAACAGCGTGCGCTCCACACCGCCTTTCAGCCAGTGGAACGCGTTCAGCATGAGCACGCGCATGCGCCCCCCGCGCGTCAGCCGCCGGAGCCGGGCACCAGCGGGAACTCCGCCAGCACCGTGCCCAGCCCGGGCGAAGCCTCGTGTTCGAGCACGCGCCCGGGGACGTCGCCCGCCAAGAAGCCGCGCAGCACCTCGAGATGACGCAGCGCCGCGTCCGGTTGAGCCTTGTCGAGCATCGCGGGCTCCAACTCGGCCAGCGCCCCCCAGTCGCCCTTGCGCAACGCCTCCAGGACGAGCGCGTCGAGCTCGCGTGCCTCGTCCAGGTCGCGGCGCAGGTTGAACGCGTGCAGGTTGAACGACAGTGCGCCGCCCACCATGAACGCGACGCGCTCGCGACGGGACTCCAGCGTGTGGCGCAGGGACTCGCCCCAGGCGCGATGCTCGGCGCGCGTGCCTTCGCTCAAGGACAGCGGCACCACCGGAACACGGCGCTCGCGCATGAGGAAGTGAAGCGGGATCGAGAGCCCGGTGTCGGTGCCGCGGCGCGCACACGCAGCTCGCAGCCCGGCCCTCGTCGCGCCCTCCACGAGGGCTCGTGCGAGTGCCGGCGAGCCGGGGCAGTCGTAGCGCGGTTCCACTCCAAAACCGGGCAGGTCGATGACGCTCGTGTGCGTTCGTGCGTCGTCGGCGTGAAACGGCCCGCTGCTGATCCAGCGCGCGCTCACCGCGACGATGGCCTCGGGAGCTTCGGAAGCCAGCCGTTCGCCGGCATGGCTCACCGCTTCGATCATCTCGGTGAAGTCGCCCCGCTGCTCATCGATGAGCATGGTGGGCACGCTGGGCAGGAGGAGCGCGCGTGTGGTGAGCATGGACGCCGGAGAGTGGCCCGCGGCTGGCGGAGCGTCAACCACACGTTGCACGCGGCGTTCCCCGCTAAATGACTTTCAGTGATTCGGCATCAGGCGACGAGCGAGACTCGGCGCTTGGTGTCGAAGCGCTCGGCGAGGTACCTGTGGACCCGGTCGAGCAGTGCGCCAAGGGTCTTCTGCCGAT
>JAHFBW010000118.1 GCA_023249845.1 Candidatus Eiseniibacteriota bacterium | reverse complement strand
CGATGGCCACGAGCTCGGCGCGAGCTCCCTCGAGCGTCGCCCCCGGGCGCAGGCTGGCCACGCCGACGAACGAGCGGTCCTCGCGGTCGCGAGCCACCTCGCCCTCGAGCGACAGCGGTCGCCACAGGTCGGCGCCCACCGGCAGCTCGCCGTCGGAGGGCAGCACGCCGATGATCGTGGTGGGCACGCCATCCAGACGCAGCATCCGGCCCGCGGTACGCGCCGTGCCACCCAGGCGCGCGTGTGCGAAGCGCTCGGAGACCAGCGCCACCCGCTCCGCTCCCGGCCGCGCGTCATCCGGCGTGAAGTCACGTCCAGCGGACAGCGCCACGCCTATCACGCGGAACAGCTCCGGCGTGGACCGCACGCTCTGTACGCTCCGCGACCCGTCGGTTTCCTGGAGCACCGCGTCGGTGTCGTACGCGTAGGCCTCCAGATGCTCGAGGCTCCTGGCACCACGGAACGCATGCCAGCGCGCCGGGGACGTGTAACCGCGCAGCTCTCCGCGGGACACCACGCGGTCGGAGACCATCACCAGTCGCTTGGGCTCGCGAACGTGAAGCGGCGCCACGAGCAGGTGGTGAACGATGCCGAAGTGCGCGCTCGCGACCCCGATGCCGAGCGCCAGGATCACCACCGACGTGACCGTGAACAGCGGCGCTCGGCGGAGCGAGCGCCATGCGTAGCGGAGGTCCTGGAGCAGCGCGTCCATGATCGGCTTCAGTCGCAGCGCAGCGCGCGCATCGGGTCCACGCGCGTGGCGCGGTGCGCCGGCACCCAGGCCGCGAGCACGGACGACATCGCCAGGATGAGCACCACGCCGATGTAGGTGGGCGGATCGCTAGCCGAAACGCCGAACAGCACGCTCGTCATGCCGCGCGTGAGCGCGAACGCAGCCGCGAACCCGATTCCGGTGCCGATGAGCGTGAGGCGCAACGCCTGGCCCACGACGAGGTTCACGACGGCGCGCGCGTCAGCGCCCAACGCCATGCGGATGCCGATCTCCTGCGTGCGCTGCGCCACGGAGTACGCCATCACGCCGTAGAGGCCGACCGCCGCGATGACCAGCGCCAGCACGGCGAACACGGCCATGAGCGTGCCGAACAGGCGGTGCGTCCACACCGCGAACCGGACCGCATCGTGCATGCTGCGCACGTCGCTCAATGGCACGTCGGGCGCCTGGATTCGCATGAACTGCCGCAGCGTTCCCGTGAATGCGTTCGGGTCCCCGTTCGTGTGGATCACCCAGGTGAGGTACTGGTCGGGTTCCTGGCGGTGCGGCACGTAGATCCCGCCGTCCAAGCGCTCATCCGTGTCCTCGAGGTTCGCCGGCACGTCACCCACGACGCCGATGACCGTCCGCCAGCCGAGCTTGCGCTCGTCAAAAACAGTCTTGAATCGCATGCCGAGCGGATCCTTTCCAGGCCACATCAGCTTCGCCATCGAGGCGTTCACGATCGCGACCGACTCGCTGCCGGGTCCGTCCGAGAACGTGAAGTCGCGGCCGGAACGCAGTGGGATGCCTAGCGAGCTGAAAAAACCGGGATAGCACTCGGTGAAGTTCACCGCCGCCGGGCGCTCGGGATCCGTGCGCGCCCCCGTCTCGCCCACGATGTTCGTCCGCCAGCTTCCGCGCGACAATGGCAGGTTCGTGACGATGGACGCGGACCGCACGCCTGGCAGGCCCTGGGCGAGCGGGTAGACGCGATCGCAGAACTCACGCCGGGCCGAATCGCCGGGCCAGGTCGCGATCGGCAGCAGGAAGCGAGCGGTGAGCACGCCCTCGGAGCGGACCAGCTTCTCGCTGTCCATCATGGCGAACAGGCTGCGGATCATGAGCCCCGACGCCACGAGCAGCGTGAGCGACAGCGCCACCTCGGCCACCACCAACGCGCTCCGGGCGCGATGCCGGGCGCGCCCGGTGCCGGCCTGGGCACTCCCTTCGCGGATGGCCTCGGAAAGCCGCGTGTCCGACGCCTGCATGGCCGGCAACAGCCCGAACACGAGCGCACTCAGCGTGGATATGAGCACGGTGAACGCCAGCACGGGCAGGTCGATCTCGAACTTCATCCAGAACGGCAGCTCGAGCGGGATCATGCTCATCCACAGGCGATTGCCGACAACGGCCAGAGCGGTGCCCACGGCGGCGCCCGTGAACGAGAGCAGCAGGCTCTCGGTCAGGAGTTGACGCACGACCCGGCCACGGGACGCCCCGAGCGCCAGGCGCACGCTGATCTCGCGCTTGCGCGCTGCGGCACGGGCGAGCATCAGGTTCGCCACGTTCGCACAGGCGATGAGCAGCACGAAGCCCACCGCGAGCGACAGGATCGTCATCATGACGCGGATCCCCTGACGCCACGAATCGGCGAAGCCCGACACGCTGGCCGTCCAGCCCTTCATGTTCTCGGGATCGGCAGCCGCGATCTGCTTGTAGATGCCGTCCACCTCGGCCTGCGCCTGCTGCTTCGACACCCCGGGCTTCAGGCGCGCCACCATGGTGAGGTTGTGGTCCTGGCGGGCGCGCGAGTCCTCGGGCGAGATGGCCGCGGGGATCCAGAAGTCCTCGGTCTCTGGCCACTGGAACTTGGGTGGCATGACGCCAACGATCGTGCGGATGCGGCCGTTCAGCTTGAGCGTCTTGCCGAGGACGTCCTGCGTGCCGCCGAAGCGCCGCTTCCAGATGCGGTCGCTGATCAGCACCGGACCCCAGTTCTGCCCGTAGACTTCCTCGTCGCGCGTGAAGTTGCGCCCGATCTGTGGCTTCAAGCCGAGCGCGGGCAACAGGCCCGAGGTGATGTTCGCGGCCTCCATCTTCTCGGGCTCCTCGCCGATCGTGACCTGGCCGCCGATGTCCCAGAAGCCCGCCACCACCTCGAGCGCCTTGGAGCGGTCGCGCAGGTCCTGGTAGTTGAGCCAGGACACCCCGGAGCGCTTGACGTCCTTCTGCTTGTTGGACTCGAGCACGGTGAGCACGCGGTCGAAGTTCGGAAGCGGCCACGGTCGGACCATGACGCCGTAGACCATGCAGAAGATCATCGTGTTGACGCCGATGCCCAGCGCCAGCACCGACACAACCACACTGGTGAATCCGATCGAGCGCCGCAGCGACCGCAGCGCGAAGCGCAGATCCTGGAGGAAGATGTCCATCGGAGCCTTCTCCTATTCGTGCCGCAGGGCCACGACCGGGTCCACGCGAACGGCTCGCGCGGTGGGAAGCCAGGCCGCGAGCATGGCGCTCGCCGCCAGCAGGAACGTGACGCCCGCGAATGTGGGCGGGTCGTCGGGGCGGACGCCGAACAACTGGCCGGCCATGAATCGCGTGAGACCGTAGGCCGCGGCGAGGCCGACGCCGAGGCCGGTCAGCGTCAGTCGTGTCGCCTGGCCCACGACCAGGCGCTGGACGTCTGCGCGCGCAGCACCGAGCGCCATGCGGATGCCGATCTCGCGCGTGCGCTGCGAGACCGAGTACGCCATGACCCCGTAGATGCCGAGCGCTGCGATGAACAGCGCCAGCATGGAGAAGACGCCCATCAACTGTGCGTAGAGCCGGCTGTCCCACATCGAGCGCGCGATCTGCTCACGCATCGAGCGCATGTTGTAGATCGGCACGTTGGGATCGCGCGCACGGAGCAGCGCGCGCACCGCGGCCGCCACCGAGGCGGGCTCTCGCTCGGTGCGGAGCGTCCAGGTGAGTTGCTGCCCCTTCCACTGGGCATGCGGGACCAGCATCTCGGGTAGGCGCTGGTTCGGCGCATCGATGCGCTGGCGCACGTCGGCGGTGACGCCGACGACGGTCGACCACTCGTCCTCGGGCCGGAGCCGGATGCGCCTGCCGATGGGATCCTGATTGGGGAACAGCTTGTGGGCCGCCGATTGATTCAGGAGCGCGACGTTCGCGCCCTGCAACCCGTCCGTCTCGGTGAAGTCGCGGCCTCGCACGAGCGGAAGCCCGATCGCCTGGAGGTAGCCGGGGGTGATGACATTGAAGCTCACGATCGGTTGGTCGGGGCTCTTCGGCGCGTCAATGCCCTCGCGCTGGAGGCTCACCGTGACGCTGTTGCGCCCGAGATGCAGGTTCAACACGCCGCCCACGCCCTTGACGCCCGGGAGACCGGCGAGCGCGTGGCGGAACTCCCGGAAGAACGCCTCGCGGCGGTCCTCCTCGGGATAGAGCGCGTACGGCAGCGTCACCTGCGCGGTGAGGACGTGCTCGATCTGGAGCACGCTGCGCTGTTCCTGCATGCGGAGGAAGCTCCGCACCATGAGGCCCGAACCGATCAGCAGCACGACCGCGAGCGCGACCTCGGCCACGACGAGCGCGCTGCGCATGCGCCGGCGCGCCGGCGTGTCCCCGCCGCCCGGCGTACCCTCGCGGAGCGGGCTTAAGAGGTCGCCGGACGTCACCTGCCACGCCGGCGCAAGGCCGAACGTGACCCCGGAGAGCACCGAGATCACGGCCACGACGGCGACGACGGCCGGGTCGAGCCGGAAGTGCATCCAGTACGCGAGTCCGACGGGGATACTCGCGAGCGTGAGTCGCATGCCCCATTCGCCGAGCAGTACGCCGAAGATGCCGCCCGACACTGAGAGCAGCACGCTCTCGGCGAGGAGCTGCCGGATGACGCGGCCGCGCGTGGCGCCCATCGCGAGGCGCACGCCCAGCTCGCGGAGGCGCGAGGTCGAGCGGGCGAGCAGCAGGTTCGCGACATTCGCGCACGCAATGAGCAGTACGAATGCGACCGCGAGCGCCAGCAGGATGAGCATCGGTCGGATGTCCTGGACGAGGTCCTCGCGGAGCGAGATCGGACGAAACGTGGCGTCACGATTGGTCGCGATATTCTCCTTGGCGATCGCGCTCGCGATCTGCGCGAGCTCGGCACGTGCCGACGCCAGCGTGACGCCCGGCGCCAGGCGGCCGATCATGCTGAGATAGTGGTTGCCGCGCGTGTCCGAGGTGTCGTTCAGGGCGAGTGGGATGAAGATGTCGCTCGACTCCGGGAAGCGGAAGGACTCCGGCATCACGCCGACGATCGTGCGGATGCGCCCGTTCATCGAGAGCGTCCTACCGAGCACGTTCGGGTCGCTGGCGTAGCGCTCGCGCCACACACGCCCCCCGATCACCACCGGGACGTAATTCGCGATCATCTTGCACTCGTCCTTCGTGAACCAGCGGCCGAGGACCGGCTGCACGCCAAGCGTCGTGAGCAGGGCATCGCTCCCGAGCGTGGCTTCGAGCCGCGTTGGCGAGTCGCTCCCGGCGAGGTATGCGCTCGTCTCCACCCACAGCCCCACCGAGGGGAGTGTGCGGCTCTGGTCGCGCACGTCGAGTGCGTCCGGCATGGACATCGACCCGCCGTCGCCCCCGCGTGCGTGATAGAGACCGATCTTCACGATCCGGTCGGGATGCGGGAACGGCAGGTCCGCGAACAGGATGGCGCGGAGCGCCGAATAGATCATCGAGTTGGCGCCGATGCCGAGCGCCATCATGACGACCACGGTGAGCGCGAATCCCGGCGTGCGGCGGAGCGATCGGATCGCGAAGCGAAGATCCTGGAGTAGTCCGTCCATCTCTCGGACTCCTATTCGTGACGCAGGGCGATGACGGGATCCACCGCTGTGGCACGTCGTGCGGGGAGCCAACAGGCGATTGACGCCGTGATCGCGAGCACCGCGAACACGCCGGCGTAAGCGGGCAGGTCGAGCGGGGAGAGTCCGTAGAGCAATCCGCGCAGGGCGACGCTGCCGGCCAGCGAGAGCGCGAGCCCGATCGCGAGCCCCCAGCCGAGGAGCCGCGAGCCTTCGCCCATGACGAGACGGAGGATGTCGCGCGGCAGCGCGCCGAGCGCCACGCGCACGCCGATCTCCTTCGTCCGGCGCTGGACGCCGAACGCGACGACGGCGTAGAGCCCCATGCTCGCGAGGAGGAGCGCGACGCTGCCGGCGACCGCGAGCACGCCGCTCGCAAGTCGGCCCGGCAGCAGGGCGGCGCCGAGTTGCGCGACGAGCGGCTCGGGCTGGGCGGGGGCCATGTCGGGCGCTATCCGGCGGACGAGCGTGCGCAGCGCGGGTCCGAGCGCCGCGGGCGGCTGCGCGGAGCGGACCAGCAGCGTGTAGTCGTCATCCCCGTCGTGGTCCCAGGCGAGGTAGGCGAACGGCCGCGGCGACTCCGCGACGCTCTGGTAGCGCGAGTCTCGGGCGACGCCGACGACGACGCGCCACGGGCCCTGCGAGCCCTCGAAGCTCACGCGCTGCCCGATGGGCTCCTCGTTTGGGAAGTAACGGCGCGCGAACGTCTCGTTCACGACGATCTCCCCGGTCGCCTGGCCCGCGCGCAGCGCGCGTCCGCGCACGATCGGGATGCGCAGCGCCGCGAAGTAGCCCTCGGAGACCGCGTTCACCGGGATGTCCATCGGGCGCTCCGCGGTGTTCCAGCGGCCGCTGGGGAACCACATCGCGGTCTCGGACCAGCTGAGTCCGAGCGGCACGTTCTCGACGATCCCGGCGGCCTGCACCCCGGGCAGCGCGCCCACCTCCTCGAGGAGCCGCTGGTAGAACGCGGTCATCCGTGGGACGTCGTACTGGTTGAGGCTCGGGTCGAACGCGACGCTCGTGACGCCATTCACATCGAAGCCGGGATCGAGCGCACGGGCGCGGGCGAGCGCACGCAGTGTGAGCCCGGCGCCGACCAGGAGCAGCAGCGACAGCGCCACTTGGGTCACGACGAGCAGGCCGCGGAGTCGCGACTTGCGGTAGCCGTCCGCGTCGCGGAGCGGTCCCGCGAGCGACGGTGACACGGTCTGCCAGGCGGGAACGAACGAGAAGATCGCGGCCGCAGCGAGCCCCAGGGCCATCGCGACCCCCGCGACGCGTGCATCGGGCGTGAGGTCGAGGGTCACCGGAACCGGGATCGGCAGTGGCACGGCGGCGAGGAGCCGCGCGCCGAGCGTCGCGAGCGCTAGCCCTGCGAGTCCGCCGAGGGCTCCCAGCAGCAGGCTTTCGGCGACGAGCATGCGCACGAGCTGGCCGCGCGTGGCGCCGAGTGCGAGGCGCACGCCGAGCTCGCGGCGGCGCTCCTCGCCGCGGGCGAGCAGCAGGCCCGCGAGGTTCACGCAGGCGATCACGAGCACGAGCCCGGTGATGAACTGGAGCAGCGTCATGAACAGCGCGACTGGCGCGTGCATGCCCGGCAGTGGCCGGCTCGACTCCTCGCGGGTGACGAGGAACGCGCGACCGCTGTCGGAGGCGGGGTACCGTCGGGCGAGCTCGGCGGCGAGCGCGTCGAGCCGGTGCTGCGCCTGGCGGAGATCGAGGCCGGGGACGAGGCGGCCGAGCACCCAGAAGCTCCGCCCGCCACGGTTGTCGAGCTCGTGGCGACCGGGAGTCGCCCAAACTTCCATCCTCGCCGGCACGAAGACATCGGGTGAGATACCGAGCAGGACGCCACGGAACGACGGCGGCAGGACGCCGACCACTGTCCATGCGCGGCCGTTCAGGCGCATTTCGCTGCCCACGACACGCGGATCCGCCGCGAACCGCCGCCGCCAGAGGCCGTCGGAGAGCACGATCACCGGCGAGGCGCCGTCCACCGCGTCGTCCGCCGGCGTGATCAGGCGGCCGAGCGCCGCATGGGCGCCGAGCGTGCCGAACCAGCCGCCGCTCACCATGCTTCCGAGCAGTCGTTCGGTGCGGTCGCCCTGCGTGAGCTGCAGTGGCGTCACGTTCCACGCACCCACGTGCGTGAACAGGTCCTTGTGCGCGGCGAGGTCCATCGCCGCCGGATACGAGGTGACGCCAAACCCGTTGCCGTCCGACTCGCTCGTGAACACGCTGAAGAGTGGCGTGTCACGCTCCCCGGGCAGCGGACGCACGAGCACCGCGTCCACGAGGCCGAAGATGGTCGCGTTCACGCCGATGGCGATCGCGAGCGAGGCGACCGCCACCAGCGCGAACAGCGGCCGGCGTTGGAGCACCCGCACCGCGAGGCGCAGGGTTCCAGGGGCCCGGGAGAACATGGCGTCAGTGCCCGCGCTTCTCGTCCACGACGCGGCCGTCGAAGAGCTGGATCGTGCGCTGCGCGTAGCGCGAGAACCGCTGGTCGTGCGTGACCATGCAGATCGTGCTGCCCTGCTGGTGCAGGTCGCGCAGCAGGTCCATCACGGCCTCGCCGTTCGTCGAATCGAGGTTCCCGGTGGGCTCGTCCGCGAGCAGGATCAAGGGATCGCCCGCCAGGGCACGCGCCACCGCGACGCGCTGCTGCTGGCCGCCCGAGAGCTGGCTCGGCAGGTGCTTCGAGCGATGCGCCATGCTGACGCGCTCGAGCGCCTCGCCCACGCGACGCTTGCGCTCGGCCGCCGCCATGCCGCGATAGGTGAGCGGCAGCTCGACGTTCTCGTGCACCGAGAGGTCGCCGATCAGGTTGAAGCTCTGGAAGATGAACCCGATCTCGCGATTGCGGATGCGCGCGCGTTCGGTGAAGCCCAGGCTCTGCACTGGCTTGCCGTCGAGCCAGTACTGGCCCTCGGTGGCGGTGTCGAGCAGGCCCAGGATCGAGAGCAACGTGGACTTGCCACAGCCCGACGGCCCCGAGATGGAGACGTACTCGCCGCGGTGGACCTCCATGTGCACACCCGACAGCGCGTGCGTCTCGACCTCATCGGTGTAGAACACCTTCTTCACTTCCTCGAGCCGCAGCAGGGGACGTCCAGGTTCACCCTTGGTCGTACCGTTCGGGGCCACTCGTTCGCTCGTCATGACGGTCATGCGTCCTCCAAGGGGAGACTCGGTGTTGTGTCGTCTACGTTCGCTACGCTCACTGCAGCTTCACTCGATCGACAGAGTCCCAGCGTGACATCTCGGACAGGATGACCTGGTCGCCGGGTTTCAGGCCCTTGCGGATCTCGATGGCATTGGCCGAACCGCGGCCCAGCTCCACCTGGACGCGGCGTGCGTGGCGGCCGTCGGCCTCGAGCACGAACAGGCCGACGGTGGACTCGCTGGAACCGTCGGCGGGGCGGCCCATGTGCATCACGTTCGGGAGTCGCTCGATCTCGATGGTGGCGTCCACCGACAGGTCGGGGCGCGCGCCACGCGGCAGCGCGCCGTCGAGCGCGACGTCCACCGACACCGTGCCGTTCAACGCCGCAGGATCCACGCGCGAGACGTGGCCCTTCACGATGCCGTTTCGCGTGTCCACGTCGGCGGCTAGTCCCAGGGCCAGGTCGCGTGCCTGCGTCTCGGGCACGCGCACGACGGCCTTCAACCGGTCCT
>JAHFBW010000117.1 GCA_023249845.1 Candidatus Eiseniibacteriota bacterium | reverse complement strand
CCGTCTCGATGAACATGGACGCGTCGCCGGCCACGGGCAGGAAGCCGCGCGCCGTGGTCCCGATGAACGCCGCGAGCTGCGGCTGCAGCGCGTCCAGGAACACGTAAGTGCGTAAACTAACGTCGGCCATGGCGAGCCACCCTACGCAGTGGGACCGCGGTCGTCAACGCGTGGCGCGTCGCCACCGCGGGGCATGAAGCGTCAACCGAGTTCCCCGAGCCGCTGCCACAGCGACTCCAGTTCGGAGCGAACGCGCTCGTACTCGGAGACGGCACCCTGCGAGCGCGAGACGTCGTGATAGAGATCGGGATCGGCGAGCTGGGTTTCCAGCTCGCGCATGCGCGTCTCCCGCGTCGCGATCTCGGCCTCGAGTCGCGCCAGCTCGCGCTCTCGCCGCCGGCCGGCGTTCTGCGCCGAGCGATCCGGCATGCGGCGAGGTGGCGTCAGGGTGGCGGTGGCGCGCTCGGCGCGTTTCGGCTCGGCCGCGACCGCGCCACCGCGCGGGTTCGAGACGGCCGTTGCAGCGGTTGGCTCGGCGACCACTCGCGCGAGACGCGCCGCCTCGTAGTCGTCATAGCCGCCGGGATACAGCACGACGCGTCCGGCACTCACCTCGAGCACGCGCGTGGCCACGCGCGCCATGAGCGAGCGATCGTGCGTCACGACGACGACCGCGCCGGGGTATTGCGCGAGCGCGTCCTCGAGCACTTCCTTGCCCGCCAGGTCCAGGTGGTGCGTAGGTTCGTCCATGAGCAGCAGGTTGCTCGGCGAGAGCAGGAGACGCGCGAGCGCGACACGCTGGCGTTCGCCGCCGGACAGCACGCGGCAGCGCTTGAACACGTCGTCGCCCGAGAACAGGAACTCTCCGAGCAGCCCACGCAGCCGCGGCCGCCACTCGTCGCTGGCCACGTCCTCCATGGCCCCGAGCACGGTGAGCTGGCCGTCGAGCGTCTCCGCGGCGTGCTGCGCGAAGTAGCCCATGCGCGTGAGAGGCGGTTGTTCGCGCTCGCCCGAACGCGGCTCCAGCTGCCCGGCGATCAGCCGGAGCAGCGTGGTCTTGCCGGCGCCGTTCGCTCCCACGATCGCCAGCTTCTCGCCCTTCTCGATCTCGACGCGGGCGTGCGACACGACGTCGGGTCCCTCGGCGTAGCCGAACGATAGGTCCCGGAGCCGCACGAGCGTGCGGCCAGCATGAGGCGGATCGGGGAACGACAGGCGCAGGCCACGCGCCGAGCGCGGGATCACGACATGCTGCTCTTTCAGGCGCTCGATCTGCTTGCGCTTGCTCTGGGCCTGCGATGCCTTCGTGTTCTTGGCGCCGAACCGCTCGACGAAGCGTTTGAGCTGCGCGATCTTCGCGTCGAGCTGCGCGTTGCTCGCCGCGGCCTGCTCGCGGCGCAGCTCCTTCTCCTCCAGGTAGAGCGAGAAGCGCATGCTGTAGTCGGTGAGTTGGCCATGGTCGAGTTCGCGCACCTCGTTGGCGACGCGGTCCAGGAACACGCGATCGTGCGAGACCACGACGAGTCCGCCCCGGAAGTCCTCGAGGTAGTCTTCGAGCCATTCCATCGCGGGCAGGTCCAGGTGGTTCGTGGGCTCGTCCATGAACAGCACGGTGGGCTCCGCGAGCAGGAGGGCCGCGAGCGCGGCCCGCATGCGCCAGCCGCCCGAGAACTCCGCGAGCGGGCGATCCTGGTCCTCGGTGGAGAAGCCGAGGCCCGAGAGCACCCGGCGCGCCTCGGGTTCGAGCGCATGCTCGTCATGGTGTTCGAGCTGGTTCTGGAGATTCCCGGCTCGCTCCAGCAGCGCCTCCAGGTGCGGGTCGTCCGGTTTGACGGAGCCGAGCTCCTCGTGGAGCGCGTCGAGTTCGACGCGCAGGTCGAGCAGCGCACGATGCGCCTCCATCGCCCGGCCGAGCACGCTGCCTTCGTAGCGTTCGGCGGCCTCCTGCGGCAGGTAGCCGATGCGCGTGCCGCGCGGACGCACGCACTGGCCGCTTTCTGGCGTGTACTCGCCCAGGATCAGGCGGATGAGCGTGGTCTTGCCGGCTCCGTTCGGGCCCACGAGCGCGCAGCGATCCCCGGGCCCGATGACCCAGTTGACGCCGTCGAACAGCACGCGCTCCCCGATGCTGTATCTCAAGTCCTGGAGCTGGATCACCGCCAGGGTCCCCCGATCGGGCCCCGCCGGCGCGCGCTCCCGACCGCCGGGAGGGGACGGGCCCCATCGCCAGCGGTTCTCGTTGACCGCGCGTGCGTGCCGCTCCGATAATCGCCCAGACCCCGCGGTGAGCCCGCGGCCCAATGGCCCGTCCGATCCGCGACGAAAGGCGTCCTCGCCCGCACGTGCATCCCCTGCTCCGGCATCTCGGTCCCCTCGCCCTTGCGGCAGTCCTCGTGGCCTCGGCGGCTCCCGCACCCACGTACGGCGCGGCTATGACGGTGACGCCCACCGCGTATCGTCCCAAGGACTTCGCTTTCCTGAAGAAGGACGGGGTTTACCACCTTTTCTACATCCGTCACAACGACTTCCTGCCTCAATGGGCGACCGAGATCGATTTCGGCCACGCCATCTCCACCGATCTCTTTCACTGGGCCCAGCTGCCCGCGGTCATGCCGCTCGATCCCAACGGATGGGACAACCTGCACGTCTGGGCGCCGCACATCGTCCAATCGGACGGACTTTGGTGGATGTTCTACACCGGCGTCACGGACCGACCCGGAACCTTTCACGACACGCAGCGCATTGGCGCCGCTGTGTCGAGCGACCTCATGACGTGGAATCGCGTGCACCAGACATCGGTCTGGAGCACGGACTCCGCACCGTGGGCGTGGTGGGCACCGCTGTCGCCCGGCATGTCGTGCCGGGACCCGTTTGTGATGCCGGATCCCGCAGCCCCCGGGCAGTGGTTGCTCTACTACACCGCGACACCGGCGAACGACACGCTCTCGACGCTGGTGGGCGTTGCCCGCAGCCCTGACGCCGACCCCGGTGCCTGGCAGGACGAGAAGCCACTGTGGATCACCCACCGGAGCCTGACGTTCAACTCCAGCACGGAGTCCCCGCATCTGTTCGAGCACAACGGTCGCTGGTTCCTCTTCATCACCTCGAACGCCGGCCAGCCCCTCACGTTCTTCGTGGGTTCGAACCCGCTCGGCGAACCCGCGACATGGACCTACCGGGGGCGACTGCGAAACATGCTCGGGTACGACACCTCCACCTGGTTCGCCTCCGAGTCGCTGCGCGACGGAACCCAGGACCTGTTCGCGTTCGCGTCGCTCAATCGCATCGAGATACGGCGCATCGTGTGGGGAGTGGGGGATAACTTCACGCTCGCCGAGCCGTCCGTGTTCCACATGGTGAGCATGGACTGGACGCGGGCCTCAGCGAGAGAGAATCAGTACGTCGGCCTTCGCCTCAAGGCCGCGAACGGATTCGCGTTCGAAGGTGAGCTCGTGGCGTGGGTCCGGGACGCGTCGGGCCACGAGGTGCGCGCACCGTTAGACAGCCTCGGCCTGCCCGTGCGCCCCGCGTTGAGCCCGGACAGCGCGCTCGTGCCGTGGTTCGTCAAACGCTGGCCAGCGTCGCTGCCGTCGGACCAGCCGATGCAGTTGCGCGTGGCGATGGGTGACGCGACCGCGTCCACTCCGTGGCTGAGCGTGCTCGCGAACAGCATCGAACAGCAGCCATTCGCCGGCCCGGGTGGGCGGGCGCCGGATCCGACCCGGGAGGAGTACCCGGATTCCACGGTCGGACAGCCCGTGCCCGAGGACACCACGCTGGCGACACGCTTGTCGCCGGACGCGAACGCGACCGCGATCGAGGGCGTGCGCGTGCTCACGAGCTCGCCGCTCGGCGCGGGGCACGTCGTGGTGTTCAGGCTCGACCAGCCGGGCAACGTGCGGCTCGAGGTCTACGACCTGCTCGGCCGCCGCGTCGCGACACTCGCCGACCGCAGCTTCGCGGTTGGCGCACACGCGATCCCGTGGGAGGGCCGCGACGCCTCGGGTGCCCGCGCGCGGCGCGGGCTCTACTTCGTGCGCATGGTGACGCCAGCGGGTACTTCGGCGGCAAAGCTGCTCGTCGACCGCTAGGCTCTGCCTGAGAACTCCCCGCGTCCGCGCGGAGTTCTCAGGCAGAGCCTGGCCGCTAGCTCATGCCTGGCGGATCCGACGCGCCATCGCGCCTCGGATATCAGGAGGCGCCGAGCCGATCCGGGTTCAGGCCCAGGAGTTCGTCGCGCACGAATAGCCCGTCCTTCCGAACGAGCACGTCGTCGAACCACACCTCGCCGCCGCCATAGTCCGGTCGCTGGATGAGCACGAGATCCCAGTGCACGCGCGAGCGGTTGCCGTTGTCCGTCGTCGTGTAGCACTGCCCGGGCGTGAAATGCAGCGAGCCCGCGATCTTCTCGTCGAACAGCGTGTCCTTCATGGGATGGAGCACGTGCGGGTTGAAGCCGAGCGAGAACTCTCCGATGTAGCGGGCGCCTGGGTCGGTGTCCAGCAGGTGGTCCAGCTTGAGCCCGGGGTTCCCGCTCGCCTTCACGATGCGGCCCTTCTCGAACGTGAACACGATCTGGTCGTACGTCGTCCCCAGGTAGACCGATGGCGTGTTGTAGGCGATGACGCCCTCGACGGAATCGCGAATCGGCGCCGTGAAGCATTCACCATCGGGGATATTGCGCTCACCGAAGCACGGCACCACACCGATATCTTTGATGCGGAATCGCAGATCGGTGCCGGGGCCCTTGAGGTGCACGCGGTCCGTGCGCTGCATCAGCGCGACGAGCGGCAGCATCGCGTCCCGCATGCGCGCGTAATCCACGTCGCAGACCCGGAAGAAGAAGTCCTCGAATGCCTCGGTGCTCGTGTTGGCGAGCTGGGACATCGCGGGATTCGGATAGCGCAACACGAGCCAGCGCGTGTGATTGACGCGGTAGTCCAGGTGAACGGGTTTCGCCACGATCTCCTGGTACAGGCTCATGCGGTCGGACGGCACGTCGCTGAGCTCGCTCACGTTGCTCGACGCGCGGATGCCGATGTAGGCCTGTACCTGCTGCATCTGCTGCAGCTCGATCGCGGCCTGCACCCGCAGTTGAGCCTCGGTGGCGCGCAGGAGCTGCGTGCGGAGCACCGCCTGGTCCCGGAGCGAGACCACCGGGATCGCGCCGACGGCGTGCGTCTCCTCGATGAGGTCCAGGACGAGGCCGTCCGCGAGATCGAACGATTCGATGAGGACAGCCTCGCCGGACTGGAGCCGGCAAGAGTGATTCACGATCAGGCGGGCGAGCTTGCGCGTGCGCGGGTCGCGCATGGGGCCTCCGGGCGGTGAAAGGGAAGGGCTCGTCTCAAGGCCCAAGCTAGCACACGCCCGCCGGGCCACGATCGGTTTGACGCGCTCGCGAGCCGCCGTGAGAGTAGGCTCCAGCGTCCGAATTCCGGGAGGGAACGTGAAGCGTATCCGTGTCGCCATCTTCGGCACCTCGTTCGGGCGCACGGTCCAGGCGCCCGGCTTCAAGCGCCACCCGGGCTTCGAGCTGGTGGCGCTGGCCGGGCACGACCTCGAACGCACTCGGCATCGCGCGGCGGAGCTGGATGTCCCCGCCGCCTACGCGGACTGGCGCGAACTTCTGCGTCGCGAGTCGCCGGACCTGGTGAGCATCGCCACCCCCGTGGACCTGCATCACCCGATGATGCTCGGAGCACTCGCTGCGGGCGCGCACGTGCACTGCGAGAAGCCCACGGCGCTTCATCGCTGGCAGGCGGTGGCCATGCGCGATGCCGCCGCGGCCGCGGGCCGGATCGCGGGAATCAATCACGAGTTCCGCTTCTTCCCGGCGCGACGCCATGCCGTGGAGCTCGTGCGAGCGGGCGGAATCGGGCGCCCGCGTCGAGGCGAGATCCTCGGCCGCTACCCGATCTGGGCACGTGCCGACACGCGGCCCATGAGCTGGCTCGCCGAGCGAGCGCGCGGTGGCGGCATCCTGGGCGCACTCGGCTCCCACCACACCGATTGCCTACGCACGTTCTTCGGCGAACCCCGGTCGGTGCTCGCGAGCCTCCGCGTGGACCAGCCGCGACGCGGGGAATCGATCGCCACGGCCGACGACGCCTGCACGGTGGAGTACGAGTTCGCCGGCGGTACCAGCGCCGGGCTCGATCTCTCCGCGGGCGTGCCGTATCGCTGGGAGCGGTTCGAGATCCACGGCGAGGACGCGTCGCTGCGTTGGGACGAGACGGGCTACCGGTTGTGGCGCATCGTGGCGGGCCGCGAGCCCGAGGCGGTGACCCTTCCCGAGGAGGTCGCGCTGCACCCGCGAGAAGGCGAGCCCGCGCTTCTGGCGCCGTTCGGCGTGATGGCGGACCGGCTGCATCGCGCGATCGCCCACGGCGAAGCGCTCTCGCCGAACTTCGCGGCGGACGCCGTGCCGGTGCAGTTCGCGCTCGATGCCTGCCGGCTCTCGAATGAAGCCGGCGCTCGCGTCGCCGTGGACACCGCGCCCGCCGTGGCCCTACCCGCGCCCGTGCCCGCGGTCTGAGCGCCAGCGCGCTCTACTGTGAATCCTTCGTCAGGCGTCACGCGGCGGGGTGGACCCCCGTAGGAAGGGTTGCCTATACTCCGTGCGATCGTCGCATCGCACGTCACCCGGGACCACTTCTTCCACGAACGAGGACGCATCGCATGGCGGATTGGGACGTCATCGCCAAGCAACGGCTCACCGAGGACTGGTCCACGCTGCGCGCGGCCTACCTGCCACTCAACCAGGCGATGCGGCGCACGATCGAGTTCCTCGACAAGAGCGACGGCACTTTCGACGCGCTGCTCGCCGTGGTACGCGAGCGTGTCGAAGGCTCGCTCCACAATCTTTCGGCGCTCACGAACCGCCGCTCGCCGTGGGTGAGGCTCGAGGCCATCCGCAACTTGCGCGTGCTGTCCACGGGAATGCGCGGTGCGGCCTCGGACGATCCGCGCGCGTTGCTCCGCTACCTGTTCGCGATGAGCGAACTCCTCGGCAATATCTGGCGCGACGCACCGACCGAAGCGCGCGTCTCCGAGAACCTCGTCGTGCAGGGCGAGCTCGACTTCTGGTTCGGCTGTGACTGCTGCGCGGTCGGCAGGCTGGTCCCGGCGGCGCCGGACGACCCACCCGACCTCTTGAAGGGCCGCGACGTGCAGCTTGTGTGGGAGGTGGACGCACTGTTCGCGTGGACGCTCGACGAGTTCGAGGACTACCTGGCGAGTGAGCGCTACGCGCTGCCCACGACGTCACGCGTTGCGGCGGTGGAGGATCTCGGACTTCCGATCGTGGACGTGCCGAGCGACGCGCTGCGCCGGGGCCGCGATTGGTTCGGCGGGCAGGGCGGCGGCCTCTACGGCCCGCTCGACCTGAAGTATCTGGAAATGACCTGAGAAGCTGGCCGCGAGTTTCATCCCTGCGACAGCGCACGGAAGTCCGCGCGCGTCGCGATCCTTGAAGGAGGCTCTTCACCATGAAGCGTGTCGCCACAGTCGTCGCCATCCTCGCCCTCGCCGCGGTGGCATTCGCCGCTTCCGCAGATGACCATGCCGCGCACAAGAGCGCGGACAAGCAGGCCAACAGCCACGCCGCCGCGGCCGGGACCAAGACGGGCTCGTGGACGGGTGAGATCCTCGATGCCGGTTGTTACCTGGGCCACGGAGCGATGGGTGCCAAGCACGCCGAGTGCGCGCTCAAGTGTGCGGCGAGCGGCATGCCGCTCATGCTGCTCACCAAGGAAGGCCGCGCCATACTCCTCACGCCGAACCACGACAATCCCGACGCATACGACCAACTGAAGACGATGGCGGGTTCGATGGCCGTGGTGACGGGTACGCTGAATGAGCGCGGTGGCGTGCGGGGCATCGACGTCACCGCCGCTGCTGCGGCCGCTGCCGCCCCGGCCGCGAAGTAGCCGACGCACGAGGCGCGCGGGGCATCGGACCCCGCGCGCTTTGTCGTTCTTCTCATGCGCGGTACCGCCTTCGCGCTCGTCGCGCTCGTCGCGCTGGCCGCGCTCGCGGCGGCGGCGTGGACATTCCTAACGCGGCCCAGCCTGCCGCCCGCCGAGCGTGGGCGCCGGCTGGCGGAGGCGCACGGCTGCTTCACGTGCCATGGGCCCGGCGGCCGCAAGGGCGCCGAGAATCCCGGCCGGCGTGATCACACTGTGCCAACGTTCGCCGGTGACCTCATGATGTACGCGCACGACGCGGCCGACGTGCGCGCTTGGATCCTCGATGGCTCCACGCCGCGGAAGCGCGAGAGCCGCAGGTGGCTCGCGGAGCGCGACTCCGGCGCCGTGCGTATGCCCGCCTTTCGCCACGCGCTCCGCAACGAACAGGTGCGCGACCTGGTCGCCTACGTCATGCTCGTCTCCGACAGCCCCGAGCCTTCGGACTCGCTTGCGCTCGCTGGGCGCGAGCGCGTGCACGAACTGGGCTGCACGGGCTGCCACGGCGCGGGCGGCCGACTTGCGGCGCCGAACCCCGGATCGCTCAAGGGCTACGTGCCATCGTGGGACGGCAGGGACTTCCCGGACCTGGTGCGTGATGAGCGCGAGTTCCGCGAATGGGTCACACATGGCGTATCAAAGCGTTTCCACGACCAGCCGCTCGCGCGCTTCTTCCTCGAGCGCGCGCGCCTTCGCATGCCCACCTACGAGCGTCACCTGCGCGAAGGCGACCTTGCGGCGATGTGGGCGTATGTGAGGTGGCTTAGGAGCCCTGACGCGTCGCCCGATTCGGCAGCGGTCACGTCGTTCTAGACTCTGCGTTCGAGCTCCGCATGGTCGCATCCCCACGGGTTGCGGCCGGGACACGACCCGGGCTACAGTGTTCGACCGCGCGTCATGGGGACGCGCAGAGCCCCCACGGGAGCCTCATGACCGCGTACAAGCACCGCCTCCGGCGCAAGCGCGCCAAGCAGTCGGCGCGCAAGAAAGCCGACAAGGCCCGCGCCGCGAAGAAACGCCGCCGCTAGCCAGGAACATTCATGAGCCCGTGGCCTGCGCGGGCCGGCTGCCCATGAATCGCTGCGTTGAAGGCTTGGCACGCTCCTGCGACGTGTCACCGACACGACTCCGTCGCGGGCCAAGCCTTCGCCCTGCGCTTGACGGACATCCGTCCCTCTCGATTCACGGTTCATGAATGATCCCGGCCAGGCTCGCTGGGGAACTCCCCGCGTGCGCGGAGTTCTCAGAGCGAGCCTGGTTCCGCCCGAAACGAAGACGCCCGCCGACCGGCGGGCGTTCGTGCTTCGCGAGCGGTTCGGTGTGGCC
>JAHFBW010000116.1 GCA_023249845.1 Candidatus Eiseniibacteriota bacterium | reverse complement strand
GCTGCAGCGCCCCTCGAACACACTCGCCTCCCCGCACGCTCCGAAACGCGCTTCGATGCGATACGCGGTGGCGAGATGACAGCCGATCTCGTGCGCCGTGTGGTGCGGGCGCTGGCCCGCGTGAAGCTTGAGCAAGATCCGGCAACGGACGCGCAGGTCCGCATCCCGGACCTTCCGATCGAGCCGCGTCAGCCACCTCCGGGTGGCCTGGCTCAGTCGCACCGCCTAAGGCAGCGTGGGACATCGGCTGTCCCGGGCGCCAGCCGAGCGTCCCGGGGAGCGCCCCGCCTCGGCCGCCTCCGGGCGCGTGTGCAGTCCCCGCGTCGCGCGGCCGATGACTCCTCGTGTAGGATGCAAGCCACGGAGGGGGTCGTGTACGGGTCATGACGGGCTCGCGGCGGCTCCACGCTCTTCAACCGATCGCGACGGGTGCGCTCGTCGTGGTCTTCCATGGGAGTCCCGTATGACCTCGCCCCGCAACCTGGCGCGCCTCGATGTGAGCGCGCGTCAACCCCGCACGTTCGACGCCCCGCGTCTCCCCGACGGCCATCGCGCCCCGGTGAGCACCTACTTCGGCCGGCACGTCCTCGATCTCATCAAGCTGCGTGAGCGCCTGCCGCGCGAGGTGTACAACGCGCTGCTCTCGACGCTCCGCCACGGCACCATCCTGACGCGCGAAGTGGCGGACACCGTCGCCTCGGTGGCGCGAGACTGGGCCGTGTCGCACGGCGCCACCCACTTCACGCACTGGTTCCAGCCCATGACGGGGCTGACCGCCGAGAAGCACGACAGCTTCGCGGACCTGAACGTGCAGATCGCCGGCGAGCTGCGCGTGCTCGAGAAGTTCTCGGGCTCGCAGCTCTGGCAGAGCGAGCCGGACGCCAGCTCGTTTCCGTCGGGCGGCATGCGCAGCACGTTCGAGGCTCGGGGCTACACGGCATGGGACCCCAGCTCGCCGATGTTCCTGGTCGAGAGCACGAACGGCCGCACGCTCTGCATCCCGTCCGCCTACATCAGCTATCACGGGCATTCGCTCGACCACAAGACACCGCTGCTTCGCTCGATCGAAGCGCTGTCGCGAAATGCCACCGCGTTCTTGAAGCTCCTGGGCGACGTGGACGTGAAGGCGGTGTCCGCCACGCTTGGCTGCGAGCAGGAGTATTTCCTCGTGGACCGCACGCATCATGCGCTGCGTCCCGACTTGGTCCTGTCCGAGCGTACGCTGCTCGGAGCCAGCTCGGCCCGCCACCAGCAGTTCGAGGACCACTACTTCGGCTCCATCCCGGCGCGCGTGCTCGCGTTCATGGAGGAGATGGAGTACGAGCTCTATCGCCTCGGTATCCCGGTGCGGACACGGCACAACGAGGTGGCGCCGATGCAGTTCGAGATGGCGCCGATCTTCGAGGACGTGAACCTCGCGAACGACCACAACGTGCTCGCGATGGACGTGGCGCGTCGCGTCGCGCTCCGGCACGACTTCGTCTGCGTGCTTCACGAGAAGCCCTACGCGGGCATCAATGGCAGCGGCAAGCACTGCAATTGGTCCATGTCCACGGACCGCGGCGAGAACCTGCTCGACCCGGGCAAGACTCCGCACCAGAACCTGCGCTTCCTTGCGTTCATGGCCGTGTGCCTGAAGGCGGTGCACGACCACGCCGTGGCGCTGCGCTGGTCAGTTTCCGGTGCGAATAACGACCTGCGCCTCGGGGCGAACGAGGCGCCACCCGCGATCCTGTCGGCGTTCGTCGGTGAGCAGCTCACCGGCATCCTCGAGCGGCTCATGAAGGGCGAGGCGTCGAAGGATCCCGAGCACTTCCTGATCGAGATGGGCGTGGCCAAGCTGCCGTCGGTGGCGAAGGACAACACCGACCGCAACCGCACTTCGCCGTTCGCGTTCACGGGCAACAAGTTCGAGTTCCGTGCGGTGGGCAGCTCGATGAACTGCGCCGTGCCGATGACGGTGCTCACCGCGGCGGCGGCGGCGGCGCTGCACGAGATGAGCGAGCGGTTGAAGAAGAAGCTCGACAGCGATCCCAGGCACCGCGACCAGGCCGTGGCCGAGCTCCTGCGCGAGGTGTTCACCGAGACCGCGACCGTGCGCTTCGAGGGAAACGGTTACTCGGAGGAGTGGAAGGTCGAGGCAGCGCGCCGGGGACTCCCGAACCTGTCCGACACGCCGGCGGCGCTCGCGGAGGTGATGAAGCCCGAGAACCATCGCTTCCTGGTCGACACCGGAGTGCTCTCCCAGCTTGAGGTGGACGCGCGCTTCAACGTCTCGGCGGAGCGCTACTTGAAGCAGGTGACGCTCGAGGCCGAGACGCTGCTGGACGTGCTCACGTCGGCCGTGGTGCCGGTGGCCGAGCGCCAGCTCGCGGCGACGGGGGCGGCGTGGCGCGTGCTCTCGGAGGCTGCGGGCTCCGCGAAGGGCTCTTCCTATGGCAAGCGCGTGACAGCGCTGGCCTCGGGCCTGGAGGCGGTGCAGGACGGGGTGGCGCGCATCCAGGTGGTCCTGGCCGAGTCGCACGGCGGTCACGACGAGCTGGCGGCGTGCCGGATGCTCTCGTCGAAGCTGCGTCCGCTGATGCAGGAGGTCCGAGAAGCCGCCGACCGCCTGGAGACGCTGATCGACGACGAGACCTGGCCGCTCCCCAAGTACCGCGAGATGCTGTTCGTGAAGTGAACGATTCGCGGCGGTCTACTTCTCCTGCTGCGTAGACCTGCGACTCACGTGGGACGAGGGGGCATTCGCCTACGGCGGCAAGCCGCCTACGGCGAATACCCGCCCTCGTCCCACCTGCCCGCCGGCGGCTGCGACAACTCCCAGCCGTTGCGGATCGACCTTCCGTGGCCTGCTTCGGTCGACGCATCGCCGTGCTCGCGTCTACGCCCTCAGCACCATTGGCTACTTCAGGGAGCCTCGTGCGTGACGGTTCGGCTTCGAATGGGCGCACCTGGCAGTGAGTCAGCAGGGCGAGGGGGTATTCGACCGAGGCGGCTTGCCGCCGAAGGCGAATGCCCCCTCGCCCTGCGTGAATCGCAGGTGTACGCGTATCGTGACGGCTCCGGCGTGTGGAGCCAGTGCAGGCCATGCGATAGATTGCCGTCGTCCCCAGTCGTCCGAACCCCTGCGTGGAGCCCTCGTTGAGCGTCGTGCCGTTCAATCCCGCACAGCTGGCCGCCGTCGAGCACGAGCGCGGGCCCGCGCTCGTCATCGCTGGCGCCGGGTCCGGTAAGACGCGTGTACTGACCGGGCGAGTCGCGCGGCTGCTCGCGCGCGGGGTGGCGCCCGAGGCCGTGCTGGCATTCACGTTCACGAACCGCGCCGCGCGGGAGATGCGCGGACGGATCGAGACCGACCTGGGCCCCGTGGCGCGGCGACTGTGGATCGGCACGTTCCACGCCACCGCGCTGCGCATCCTGCGTCGCGAGGCCGGCACGCTCGGCCTGCCGCCCGGATTCAGCATCTATGACCGCGACGACCAGGAGGAGGTGCTGCGCGAGCTGATCCGCACGGCTGGACTCCCGGACGCCGTGTACCGCACGGGCATTGTGCTCGGCCGCATCTCCGACGCCAAGAGCGCGCTCGTCCGCCCGGACGAGGCGGCGAGGGTGGCGATGACCGACTTCGACCATCGCATCGCCACGCTATACGCCGGCTACCAGGCCGCGCTGCGCCGGGCCGGCGCACTAGACTTCGACGACCTGATCGGCGAGACCGTTCGCCTGTGGCTCGAGCATCCCGCCGCGGGAAAGCGCTGGTCCACGCGGTTCGAGCACGTGCTCGTGGACGAGTACCAGGACACGAATCACGCGCAGTTCCGGCTCGTTCAGGCACTCGGTGGCGTGCACGGAAACGTGTTCGTGGTCGGGGACGACGACCAAAGCATCTACGGCTGGCGCGGAGCCGACCTCGCGAACGTCCTGGATTTCGAGCGAGCGTTCCCGGGTGCGCGCACGCTCCGGCTCGAACAGAACTATCGCAGCACGGGCAATATCCTGGAGGCCGCGAACGCGGTGATCGAGCACAATGTCGCGCGCAAGGGGAAGACGCTGTGGTGCGAGCGCGAGGCCGGCGCACCGCTCCGGTTCGTGCTCACCGCGGACGAACTGGAGGAGGCACGCCAGGTGCGGCAGTGGCTCGAGCAGCAGACGTCGCGCGGCCGCCGGCTTTCCGACTGCGCCGTGCTCTACCGCACGAACGCGCAGTCGCGCGCGCTCGAGACCGAGTTGCGCCAGGCCGGGCACGCCTACGAGATCGTGGGTGGCGTGTCGTTCTTCCAGCGCCGCGAGGTGAAGGACGTGCTCGCCTACCTGCGCCTAGCGGTGAACCCGCAGGATACGGCGTCGTTCTTTCGGTCCTGGAACACGCCACGCCGCGGGCTCGGTCCGGCGGTGGAGGCGCAGGTACGCGCTCGGCTCGCGCGTCCCGGCGCGGACCCGGTCGGTGCGTTGCGCGAACTCGCCGCGGACGGCGCGCTGCGCGGAGCGGCGCGAAACGGCGCCACCCAGTTCGTGACGCTCATGGACGAGTTGCGCGCCAGGCGAGAAGAACCCGTGGATCGCGTGTTCGCGCTGCTGCTCGAACGCAGCGGCTATCTCGAACACATGGACGCCTCAGGCGGAGACGACCTGGCCGAGCGACGGGCGAACGTGGAGGAGCTGGGTGTTGCGGCTGCGATGTTCTCGGCCGGGAACGTCGAGGGATCCGACGAGGCGTCCAGCGGCGGACTGCTCGGCTGGCTCTCGGAGTGCTCGCTCCTGACCGATGCCGATCGCACGACGGACGGTGATCGCGTGCTGCTGCTCACGGTGCACAACGCCAAGGGTCTCGAGTTCGACGCGGTCGCCGTCGCGGGCCTCGAGGAGGGCCTGTTGCCGCACGCCTCCTCGCTCGAGCGGAGCGAACAGCTCGAGGAGGAACGCCGACTGTTCTACGTGGCGCTCACCCGGGCACGGGACGAAGTGCTGCTCACGGCCGCCGCTTACCGGAGACGCTATGACGGCGCGTGGGGGGCGAGCGTGTCGCGCTTCGTCGGCGAGGTGCCCGAGCACCTGCTCGAGCGCGAGGAGCCGCACTCGAGTGGGCGCGCACGAGAGGGTTCAAGGCCCGGCGGGCGTGGCTTCGCGGGCGGCTGGCGAACATCACGGCGGCATGCGGACGACGACGCGCGCGACAATGCTCGCGACGACGCGATCGGCGACGACGGCGTGATGGTGTCTGGCTTCCCGCGAGTGCCGAGCGGAAGGAGCGCGAACGCGCGCCGGGCGGTGGGCCGGCGCGTGATGCACGAGAAGTTCGGCGCGGGCACCGTGGTCGAGGCGGACGGTGATGGCCCCGACATGAAACTCACCGTGCGATTCACGAGCGCGGTCAAGAAGGTACTGGCGCGCTTCGTGACGGGAGCGGGCGATGGCGATTGACCGTGCCGAGGCGGCGCGCATCGCGGCGCTGGCGCGGCTCGAGCTGCCGGAATCGGAGCTGGATCGCGTCGCCTCACAGCTCTCGCAGGTGCTCGAGTTCGTGGCCCGCCTGGACGAGCTCGAGCTTGGAGGGCTGGAACCCACCGCGTTCGCGCCACCGCAGGCGGCGCTCCGCGCCGACGAACCGGACGGCCGCACGCTCGAGCCCGGCGCCGCCACCGCTGGCGCCCCCGAGGCCGAGTTCGGCTACTTCATCGTACCGCCCGTCGTGGAGAACCTGGAGCCGTGAGCGGACCTGCTCCCTGGCGGCGGTCCGCTCGCGAGGTGGCGGCGGCGGTCCGCGACGGCAGTCTCTCGCCTGGCGACGCGGCGGACGCGGGCTTCGCGGGCCCCGGCGCGCGCTTCGAGGGCGAGGTACACGCGCTGCTCGCGAGCGACGCGAGCGCACGGAAGGCTGCGGCAGCGCGCGTGCCGCGTGACGGCGCTCTCGCCGGCGTTCCCGTCCTCCTCAAGGACAACCTGTGCACCGTGGACCACCCCACGACGTGCGGCTCACGCATCCTCGAAGGCTGGCGGTCGCCCTATGATGCAACGGTCGTCCGTCGGCTGCGCGAGGCGGGCGCCGTGGTGGTGGGAAAGGGCAACATGGACGAGTTCGCGATGGGCTCGTCCACCGAGTGGAGCGCGTTCGGCCCGACGCGCAATCCCTACGACCCCTCGCGCGTCCCGGGGGGCTCCTCCGGTGGGCCCGCCGCGGCGGTGGCGTATGGCCTGGTGCCCGTGGCATTGGGGAGCGACACGGGCGGATCTGTTCGCCAGCCCGCCGCGTTTTGCGGTGTCTATGGATTGAAGCCCACGTATGGCCGGCTGTCGCGCTATGGCCTGGTCGCGTTCGGTTCGTCGCTCGACCAGGTCGGCGTATTCGCACGTCATGTCGGCGATGTGGCAGAGGTCTACCGCGCGGTGGCGGGCCCGGATCCGTTCGACGCCAGCATGCTCGAGGGGCCAGCCCCCGACGTGAGCGGTTGGGGGCAGGGCGTGCGCGGCCTCCGCTTCGGCTGGCCCGCGAACCTGTGGCGCGAGGGCGTGGACGGCGCCATCGTCTCAAGTCTCGAGCGCGCCGCCACCTGGCTCGAGCGCGCCGGGGCCATGCGCGTTCCGTTCGAGTTCCTGCCCGGAGCGTTCGGCGTCGCGGCCTACTACCTGCTCGCCACCGCCGAGGCGAGCAGCAACCTGGCGCGGTTCGACGGCGTGCGCTACGGGCTGCGCGTGCCCTCGGACGAGCTTGCGACGCTCTACACGCGCACGCGCGGCGCGGGATTCGGTCCTGAGGTCCGCCGCCGCATCCTGCTCGGCACGTACGCGCTTTCAGCTGGCTACCACGACGCGTTCTACCTGAAAGCGCAGCGGGCGCGCACGCGCATCGCGCAGGAATATGCCGCGGCGTTCGCGCGCTGCGACCTGATACTCATGCCGGTGACGCCGTCGCTGCCGTTCCGGCTCGGGGAGAAGACCGACGACCCGCTCGCGATGTATCTCTCCGACGTGTTCACGATCGGCGCCAACTTGGCGGGGATCCCCGGCCTGTCCGTGCCCATGGGACTCGAACCGGGCGGGCTGCCGGTGTCGGTGCAGCTCGTGGGCCCCATTGACGCTGAACCGCTGCTCCTTCGCGCGGCCCGCGCGCTGGAAGCGGAGGGCGACGAGCGCCGCATCGCACCCGGGCATGAGAGGGAATTCGCGTGGCCTGGGAACCGGTGATCGGCCTCGAGTGCCACGTCCAGCTCCGCACGCGGACCAAGATGTTCTGCGGCTGCCCGGTGGCGTATGGCTCGGAGCCGAACACGAACGTGTGCCCGGTGTGCCTCGGGCTCCCGGGAGCCTTGCCGCGTACGAACGCCGCTGCGCTCGCGTTCGCGTTGCGCCTCGGCGTAGCACTCGGCTGCACGATCCGCGCCGAGAGCGTGTTCGCGCGCAAGAACTACTTCTATCCCGACATGCCGAAGAACTACCAGGTCACACAGTACGAGCGCCCGTTGTGCGAGGGCGGCGCGCTGCCACTCGCCCGCGAGGGCGGTGCACGCGCGATCGCGCTCACGCGCGTTCATTGCGAGGAGGACGCCGGCAAGTCGTTCCATCCCGAGCGGCACGGCGATCGTCGCTGGTCGCGCGTGGACTTCAACCGCGCCGGCGTGCCGCTGCTCGAGCTGGTCACCGAGCCGGTGCTGCGTTCGCCCGCCGAATGCGCGGCTTTCCTGATCGAGCTCCGGCGCCTCGTCCGCTGGCTCGGCGTCTCGGATGGCGACATGGAGAAGGGGCAGCTTCGCTGCGACGCGAACGTGAGCCTGCGCCGGGCCGGGAGCACCACGCTCGGCACCAAGACGGAGTTGAAGAACTTGAACAGCATCAAGGGCGTCGAACGCGGCGTCGCCGCCGAGATCGCGCGCCAGGCCGGGCTCCTGGAAGCGGGCGAGCGCGTGCGCCAGGCCACGCTGCTCTACGACGCTGACCACGAGCGGCTCGCGGTCATGCGCGTGAAGGAGCACGCGCACGACTATCGCTACTTCCCGGATCCGGACCTGCCGGTGCTTCACGTGAGTGAGTCCCAGCGCGCGGAGGCCGCCGCGGCGTCTCCGGAGCTGCCGTGGGCCCGCGAGGCTCGCTATCGCGACGATCTCGAGCTGCCAGCCTACGATGCCGCCGTGCTCACCGAGAGCCGCGACCTCGGGGACTACTTCGAGGCGTGTGCGCCACGAGGCGAGCCGAAGCTCGCGAGCAACTGGGTGATGACCGAGGTGCTGCGGGTGTTGAAGGAACGTGGCTGGAGCGTCTCGGATTTGGCCGCGCGCGTGCCCGCGCCACGCTTCCGCGAGCTCCTCGCGCGCGTCGCGAAGCGTGAGCTGCCCGGGCCGGTGGCGAAGCAGGTGTTCGCGTGGTTCCTCGAGGAGCAGGGCTCGGTGGCCGAACTCCTCGAGCGCCACGGCGTGCGCGTCGCAGGCGGCGACGACGAGCTCTTGCCGCTCGTGCGCGCTGTACTCGATGAGAACCCCGGACCCGTGGCGCAGGTGCTTTCTGGACGCGACGCGACATTCGGGTTTCTGGTCGGCCAGGCGATGAAGAGGAGCGGCGGGCAGGCGGTGCCGCAGGTGCTGCAGCGATTGCTGCGCCAAGAGCTGGCCGCACGAACACCGCGCCCGTGAACCCGGTGCTTTACCCATTCCGTGGCGCGGTGCGCGCAGCCCTGTCGCGGCCGGAGGGAGGTTCACTGGCCGGCCGGTTCCCGGCGCCGCTCGTGACCGCGCTGATCGCCGAGGCCGCGGAAGCCTGCGCGCCTCGAGTGCGTGTGGCGCTCGAGGAGACCCTGGCCGCGCTCGCAGCGGTCGGCGTGCCGCGCGGCCGACAGTTCGTGCTGTTGGTCCACGCGGACGGGTCGCGGCCCGCTGTGGATGTCGCCGCTTGGCGCAAGGCCCTGCACGTGCCGGTGCTCGTTCACGACCCCGACGCGGCGTCGTTCACCGCGGGGCGCAGCGAGGGCGGCGTCGCGATAGAACTGGACGACGAACTGCGCGAGGCGGAGGCGATCGTGTGCGTGGGTCCCGGGCATGCCACGACGAGTGTCGTGCACGGAGGCCCGTTCCTGCTGGTGCCTGGCGCCGCGGCGCGCCCGACCGTGGACGCGTGGCGCGAGGCGCGACGTCGCGGTGGCGAACGCGCAGCGGTCGAGCTGGCGCTCGCGGTCGAGGCGTTGTTGCGCGTGGACCTGGCGCTCACCTGGGACCCCGCCGGCCGGGCGGCCGTCGCAGGCGGACGCGCACGCTTCGACGCGCTCGCGCGCGAAGCGGGATTGCTACCGCGCGACGCATGAGACCTCGTCGTGCAGTCGGACGCGA
>JAHFBW010000115.1 GCA_023249845.1 Candidatus Eiseniibacteriota bacterium | reverse complement strand
CTCCAGCGGCTGACCGGAGAGCGTCTCATCCATGATCGCCCCCCACGCCTTGGCGGACAGGCCCTGAGGGTTCTCGACCGCGAACCAAAGCTGCATCGTGCCGTCCATCTTGTCGGTTGCGAACACGAACGCCTCGGACTCGCAGCGCGGCGCGCGCGCGGACTCCGGATAGGGCCGCGTCGCCACGTCCGGTGGCACCTCGCGGAAGTGGTCCGCGTACTCGATCAGCATCTCGGCGCGCAGGCCGCGGTCCACGAACTCGAAGTCCGAGACCACGCTCGCGAGCGTCGCCGGGAGGATCTCGCTCTCGCCGCTCATCGCACGCCACTCAAGACGTGTCGCTCCCTCGAACTCCGGGGAGCGACGTGTCGTCCGTTCGTCGGGTCGCGCTCAGGTCAGGGCTTCTCGATGGGCATGCCCACTGAGTTGCCCCACTCGGTCCAACTCCCGTCGTAGTTGCGCACCCGCGTGTAGCCGAGCAGGTAGGTGAGCGCGAACCACGTCAGGCTGCTGCGCTCGCCGATGCGGCAGTAGGCGATGACGTCGTCCTGCGGCGCGAACCCGATCTCGCCCTCGTAGATGGCGCGCAGGGCGTTCGCATCCTTGAACGTGCCGTCCTCGGGATTGCAGGCGCGCGCCCAGGGCACGTTCTTCGCACCCGGGATGTGCCCGCCGCGCAGCACCCCTTCCTGCGGGTACTCCGGCATATGCGTGCGCTCGCCGGTGAACTCCTGAGGACTCCGCACGTCCACCATCTTCTTCTTCGCGCGCATGTGCGTGAGCACCTCGTCGCGGAACGCGCGGATGCGCGAGTCGTCACGCTCCGGCGCCACGTACGCGGTGGCCGGGTAACTCGGCACGTCGCGCGTGACCGCCCGCTTCTCCTTCTCCCACTTCAACCGGCCGCCGTCCATGACCTTCGCGTTCGTGTGGCCGAAGAGCTCGAACACCCAGAACGCGTAGCACGCCCACCAGTTGTTCTTGTCGCCATAGAACACCACGGTGGTGTCGCGCGTGACGCCGATCTTCGACATGAGCTTCTCGAAGCCCGCGCGGTCCAGGTAGTCGCGGCGGATCGGGTCGTTGAGGTCGAGCGCCCAGTCCACCTGCACGGCGCCGGAGATGTGACCGGACGGATAGAGCAACGAGTCTTCGTTGGACTCCACGATGCGCACGTTGGAGTTCTTGATGTTCTGTGCCACCCATTCGGTGCTGACAAGCACATCGGGGTGCGCGTAGCCACGGGCGGCGATGTCGGCGAGAAGAGCAGTATCTGACATGCAAACCTCGGGGTTCGGGTCGTGCGGTCGGTTCCGCGGACAGCTCTCGCGCAGTCTACCCAAGCCGGGCCGGTCGTGGTGAGGTGATTTGATTCCCCAGTCGCCCCGGGAGCGTCAGCCTTCCTCGCCCCATTGGGCCGGGGCGATGGCCGGGCCATGCTCCCGTCGGGCGAGCAGCATGCGGGGCCTTCCGGTCAAGTCGGCGCGCACCTCGACGGCATTCCAGTCGTGCGCGCCATCGAGCCACTCGGCCACCTGCATGGCGCGCTGTTCGGCCAGTTCGAGCACCAGAAGCCCGCCTGCGAGCAGATGCCGCGGCGCGTCCTCCAATATGTCGCGGATGTCGGCGAGGCCGCCGTCGACCGCGAACAGCGCGGCCGCGGGCTCCCAGTCGCGGACATCGCCCGGCAAGCCGGCTCGCTCCTCCAGCGCGATGTAGGGCGGGTTCGACACGATGACGTCGAAGCGATCGTCGGGGGCGACCGCGTCGAACCAGCGGCCCCCGGCGAACGAGATTCGTTGTGTGAGCCCACACGCAGCGGCGTTCTCGCGCGCCAGCTCGAGTGCCTCCTCGCTGGCATCGGTCGCGGTGAGCTGGACGCCCGGGTGCTCGTGCGCGAGTGCCAAGGCGATACAGCCCGAGCCCGTGCCCAGGTCCAGCACGCGCGGCGCGCGACGCGGGTCGGCGTTCGCCTCGAGATGTTCGAGCACGGCGTCCACAAGCAGCTCGGTCTCGGGGCGCGGGACGAGCACGCGGCGGTCCACCGCAAGGTCCAGGTGCCGAAACGCCGCACGGCCGGTGATGTACTGCACCGGCTCGCCGGCCTCGCGACGGACGAGATGCGCTTCGAAGCGGTCCGACTGTTCGCGTGCCAATGGCGCATTCGACATTCGCTGCAGCTCGCCGCGGTCCACGCCGAGCAGGCGCGACAGCAGCTCCTCGGCGTCACTGGCCGGGCGACCTGAGGCCGCGAGCCGCGTGACGGCCGCGCGCAGCGCCTCGCCCACGGTGTCCGCCATCCGGCAAGCATAGCGGGCGGGTGCTGGCGCGGCCATCTGATGGCGTGCGATCAGGGCGCCTGCGCCGGACCCGCCGGTGGGTCGTCAGGTGAGAGCGCGGCGTCCAGGAAACCCCCGAGGCAGGAAAGCGCCGCGACGCCCGCCCATGGCACGGGAGCTCCGATGGCGGCCTTGAGAGCCAACCCGCACGCCACCATGAGCAATACGCCGATGCGCGACTCGGACGTCTCGTCCGAGGCACGTGCGGGCGCCAGCGGGAGCGCGAACAGAAGCGTCGCGAGTACCAGCGCCACGACAGCGCGGGCCGGCTTCACGGCTGACCTCCCGACGGCGTCTCGTCCAGGAACGTGCGGCCGCAGTCGAAGATCGCGGTGCCCCACTGCGCGGGTGTGATCGCCTCGAACACCTCGAACGCGCAGCGCGCGTACGCGATCAGTTTCTTCCAGCCGTCTTGAGTTTCGCCGCCGCCGTCGGCGTCGGTGGCACGCGCGACGGGCACGACCGCGAGAAGCAGGAGCAGCGTGACGAGCGCGGACGCGCGCGGCGCCCGGCGGATCAAGCGGGTGGTCATGAGCGACCCCCTTCTGGTTGGGTCCGGGGGGCGCGAACGGTCTACATGCGGGAGCTCGAACTGTCGGGGACCACTCCAGCCGGCGTCGAGGACAGGAGCTTCCCCCGCCGGTCGAACCGGAACGTCTCGCCGTAGGCGCGCCGGCCCCACGACTCTCGCCACACCTGGGCACTGTCCCACCATGCGCCGCCTTCGAGCGTGACGCCCAGGTTCAGGTTCTTAGGCCGCGTGGGCCGGTCCACGATGAGCGCCGCGAGCGCGGGTCGCTGCACGCGGCCTGCAGTGCGCGCCGCGAGCGCGCGCAGGTGCTCCTGGCAATGCGGGCAATCGAGGCTTACCGCGACCACCCAGCGCTCCGTGCGCGAGCTCGTCGGTTGCCGCGACTCGGGCACGATCATCGCGAAGCGCGACGGCTCCCAGCGCGGCTCGGCGAAGTCGTGGACGCGGTCGCGCCACCACGCGAGTCCGAGTGCGATGAGGATCGCGATGGCAACCGCGAATGCTGCCGCGTTCAAGCCCTGCCAGCGACCCGCGTCGCTCATCCGCCCTCCACGATCTCGAAACTGTGCCCGCGCATGAGGTCGAGACTCCACCACATCGCACAGCGCGACGCGAGGTAGAACGTGATCACGACGAGCGCGGCACGTCGCCAGCTCGTGCGCGCCGCGGCCGCGTGCGCGTGCGTTGCGAGTACGAGGCGCGCAAGTGTGAGCGCGCCGAATGCCGCGAACACCTGGGTGCCGGCGCTCGCTGGACCGACGTGCGGCGCGGCTCGCGGTCCGGCGAGCAGCACCGGCCACGGCGCCGGAAGCGCCGGATGTCCCGAGGTGATCGCGACCGCGGCGGCCTCGGTGGAGGATACCGTGAGCAGTGCCGCCATGAGCCGCGCCCAGCTCACGCGCTCGCCGAAGCTCGCCCACACCGTCGCCCCGAGCGAGGCCTCAAACGCGGTGAACGCGAGCTGTGTCGCCAGGCCGACGGCGGCGGCGAGCGCCGGCGACATGGAGAGCTCGCCCGCATCCCGCGCCGCACGCCACAGTACCTCGAACCAGAAGCACGTCGTGAGCGCGGCGAAGAGCCAGTGGCCGGGCGCGTGGGCCACCGTGGCGGGACCGGCGGAGGCAGTGGTGCGACGCATGCGAACGACCTCGAGTGGGTCGGGGCCGCGGGCAGTGCACCGCAAGCCGCGTGCCGGGCGGAGCGACGCCTGGGCCCGCGCCGAGTCCGCCGTGCACGCGCACGCCGTGCGCGGGTCAGGCACAGAGGTGTCGGCGTGGAGCCCGACGCTCAGCTCTCCTTGTCGACCTCCGAGCTCGCTTCCGCCGGCGCCGAGTGCGCGCTGGCGATGAGCTCGCGCGCGGCGTTCACGAACTCGCCCGGGACGCGCACGATTGGCGGTCCGGTCACCGGACTGTATCCAGCGAGAACGCGGCCCCAGCTCATGAAGTCCTGGGAGATCTCGTCGGATACTTCGAACGGAATGCCGTTCGCCGCCAGCAGTGACTCGACGACCGGCAATTGCGTGGGATCGATGGCCACGAGCACCGGCACGAAGCCCTCCGGCACGTGGAACTCGGCGACATCCCCGTTCCACGTGATGGGGACTTCGCACTGCGCGCACCGTTCGGCTCGAAGCTCCACCGGCGTGCCGCAATACGGACACTTCATATGTGCCTCGCTTGGGCTCAGCCCCCCGCCAGCTCCGCCAGGCGCTCGGCGGCATCCGCCTCGATGAGCGCCTCGCCCATCGCCCCGATGTCGCCCTCCATGAAGTCGGCGAGCGAGTGGAGCGTGAGCCCGATGCGATGGTCAGTGACGCGGCTCTGCGGGAAGTTGTACGTGCGAATCTTAGCGCTCCGGTCACCGCTCGACACCTGGGATTTTCGTGCCGCGGCCTGCTTCTGCTGCTGCTCCTGGAGCTTGAGATCGTAGAGCCGCGCACGCAGCACCTTCATGGCCTTCGCGCGGTTCTTGATCTGCGAGCGCTCGTCCTGGCATGTCACCACGAGCCCGGTGGGCAGGTGCGTGATGCGCACGGCGGAATCCGTGGTGTTGACGCCCTGGCCGCCGGGGCCGCCCGCGCGGTAGACGTCCACGCGCAGGTCCTTCTCGGCCACCTCGACGTCCACGTCCTCCACCTCGGGTAGCACGGCCACAGTGGCGGCCGAGGTGTGGATGCGGCCCGAGGCCTCGGTGGCGGGCACGCGCTGCACGCGGTGGACGCCGGACTCGAACTTCATGTCGCGGTAAACCCCGTCGCCCTCGAGCGTGAAGATGATCTCCTTGTAGCCGCCCGCCTCGGCCTCGGTGAGCGTGATCACCTCCTGCTTCCAGCGCTTGCCCTCGGCGTACTTGCTGTACATGCGGTAGAGATCGGCCGCGAACAGCGCGGCCTCTTCCCCGCCCACGCCGCCGCGGATCTCGACGATGACGTTCTTGTCGTCGTCGGGGTCGCGCGGCAGTAGCAGCTTCTTCAACTCGGCGGTGAGCTTCGTCGCACGTGCCTCGAGCTCCGGCAGCTCGGCCTGCGCCAGCTCGGCCAGCTCGGCGTCGCCCGAGGCGACGGCCTCGCGGTCGTCGGCGATCGACTTCTGGAGCCGCCTGAACTCCGCGGAGACATCCACCGTGCGCGCGAGTCGGGAGCGCTCGCGCGACAGGTCGCGGAGCTTCCGCGGATCGCGCGCCACGTCGGGCTCGGCGAGCAACCGGTCCAGCTCGGCGAAGCGGGCTTCGACGCGCGCGAGCGCTTGCTGGATGGTGGCATCCATCACTGGACGAAGCTCAGCTCTTCTGAGACGCCCGACTTGCGCGCACGATCCAGAGCAGGGTCGTGCATCACCTTCTCGAGCGACGCGATGGCCACCGCGCACATGGTGAGGTCGGGCTCGCGTGTGGTGAGCCGCTGGAACTGCATGCCCGGCCAGGCGAGCGCTCGCACGAATGGCTTGTCGAAGTACTTGCCCGAGAGGCGGATGAACTCGAACGCCACGCCCGCGATCAGCGGCATGCAGACGACGCGCAGCAGGTGCTGGCCCACATGGGCGGGCTTCCCAATGAATGTGAACACCACGATGCTCACCACCACGACCAGGAACAGGAACGTGGTGCCGCAGCGCGGGTGGAAGCGCGAGAACGTCTGCACGCTCTCGGGCGTCAACGGGGCGCCGGCCTCGAGCGCGTGGATGGCCTTGTGCTCGGCGCCGTGGAACCCGAGCACGCGCGCCATCTCCTTCCACTGGCTGATCAGCGCGAGGTAGAGGACGAATGCCAAGAGCCGGAACGCGCCATCCACGAGGCCGAAGCCCAAGCGGTCGTGGAATCCGAGCCACGCCGTGAGCCGCGCCGGCATCACCACGAACAGCAGCACGCCGAGCCCAAGCGAGATCGCGACCGTGGCGATCTGGAGCACGTTCATCCACATGCCGGGCTTGGGCGGCGCGTTCGCGGCGCCGGTCTCTCGTGAGGACTCCTCGGCGCTGAAGTTCAACGCCGAGATGCCGAGCGACAGCGTCTCGAACAGCGCCACCGCGCCGCGCACGACCGGGATGCCCAACGCCTTCACGCGGCGCGTCACGGACTCGAAGCGCTTCTCGAGGTATGCGAGCGAACCGTCGGGCCGGCGCACGGCGACCGCGACCATCGAGGGCGAACGCATCATCACGCCCTCGATCACCGCCTGCCCGCCCAGCGGAAGGAACGGCATCACGCCTCCTCAAGAAAAGACGCGGCTCCCGGGGCGGGCGCGGAACGCCCACGACGGGAGCCGGTGAGACGCAGCTACTTGTCGGTCTGCTCGGTGGGCGCGACCTTCGCGTAGCGCTTGCGGAAGCGGTCCACGCGGCCAGCCTTGTCGATCAGCTTCTGCTTGCCGGTGAAGAACGGGTGGCAGTTCGAGCAGATGTCCAGGTGCACCTTGCCGTCCGAAGTGGTCGGCTTGAGCGTCGTGCGCGTGGTCCACTCCTGGCCGCAGCCGTAGCAGTGGAACGTGCGCGTCTCGTATACGGGATGGACTCCGGTCTTCATGGGATGCTTCTCCGTGCTCGGCGGCGTTCCCCGGGGTCCGGCCCGGCGCTGGGGGCGCCCCTCCGTACGGGAGTGGTCGCGGTTCCGACGACGGGAAGCGGGTGGTTCCGAGCGCTCCGCCTCAGTGAAAGTGAGGGCGGGGAGTATGCCCGAGAGGCGTGGGAGTTGTCCAAATCGACTGTTCAGGACTCGAAAAACCTCCCCAGCCGACTACGGACGCTCCGTGACGGGCTGCTTGCCTGGCCCCGGGAGCGGCGGCCACGCACCGCCTTCGGTCTCGGCGGCCAAGAGCTCCTCCACCGAGTGATAGCGGTAGATCGTCGGGGGCTGGTGCATGAACAGCCCGCCGGTGTCGGCGGAAGGCCCGTACGTCGAGTAGACCGGCCGGCCGAGGAGCCGCAGCAGCACGGTGAGCTGGCCGCGGTGGTGGGCGCTGTGCGCGATGCGGCGCAGGAACACCCACGCGCGCGAGCGCTCGACGTCGAAGAACCGGGTGCCGCCCGTCCACCAGCCCGCGGGTTTCTCGTGGAGCTGTTCCAGTCGGTCGCCGGAGGCCGCGGCGTAGTGGAGCAGGAACGTCAGCCGCGACTCCTTGAGCGGCAGCACCTCGAACGGCGCCGCGATCCCCAGCATGTTGCGCATCCAGGTGTCTTCCGAAACGCACTGGTGGACCATGTGCTCGAGCGGCGTGCGCGCGCGCTCCGCGCAGCGGTAGCGCAGGTCCTCCTCGCGGAATGCCGACCACACGCTGAGCGTCTTCAGCCGCTCCGTAGCGTATGCGTCGGTGAAGAAGCTCCACGGATCAGCGTCGGGCATCGCGTCCCTCCCGAGCCTACTCAAACCTAGGCAGGCGGCGCCGCCTTCGCGGTCTCATGGAGTGTCTCCGGTGCGACATCGGCGCCATTGGGCCAGGCGACCGTGCCGCCATCGAGAAAGAACTGGCGAAAGTAGGCCGGATTCTTGAGCGGTTCGAAAACTGGCCCTGCGAGCCACGGCCGGAAATCAATGGTGCCGACAGTGCCGTCATCGAACGTCAGCCGCAGCCGGTGCCCGTCCACGTATTCCGCACCGATCACATGTGGAATCGCCGTCCTCGCTCACTCCAGCGGTGGTACAGGAAGGATGGACTCGCCTACCGCGGCGCGCCGCCAGTTGACCTCCAGCCGCGAGCGATAGGTTCGCGCCCACAGGCGAATCAAGCGCTTCGCGCGAATCGAGTCCATCCCCCCTCGAAGCAGCCCGCCCTCCAAGTCGAACACCGCCTCCTGCCCTGATTACTCAGCGTGAAATTGAGGCGGTTCGTGTTCGCGATAGTACATCCGCACGACGATGCCGAAGAACACCGAAACCACCGGCATGACGGCCCCGGCGGCGGCTGGTGAGCGGGGGCTCCGTGGGATTTCGGTTTGGCTGGGCCGCGGACCGGCTCAAGAGTTCATGTTATCCAGGAACTTCTTGTTCGTCTTCGTATCCGTCATCTTGGCGATCAGGAACTCCATCGCCTCTATTGGGTTGAGCTCGGTCAGGAACTTGCGCAGGATCCATACGCGTGACAGCACGTCGGCGGGCATCAGCAGCTCTTCCTTGCGCGTCCCCGAGCGATTGATGTCGATGGCCGGGAAGATGCGCTTGTCGGCGATCTTCCGGTCCAGCACGAGCTCGGAGTTCCCGGTGCCCTTGAACTCCTCGAAGATGACCTCGTCCATGCGCGAGCCGGTCTCGATCAGCGCGGTCGCCACGATGGTGAGCGAGCCGCCGCCCTCGATGTTGCGCGCGCTCCCGAAGAATCGCTTGGGCCGCTGCAGTGCGTTGGCGTCCACGCCGCCGGAGAGGATCTTGCCGGAGTGGGGCACGACGGCGTTGTGCGCACGCGCGAGACGTGTGATGGAGTCGAGCAGGATAACCACGTCGCGGCCGTGTTCGACCAGGCGCTTGGCCTTCTCGATCACCATCTCGGCCACCTGGACGTGGCGCTCGGCGGGCTCGTCGAATGTGCTCGAGATGACTTCGCCGTTTACTGTACGCGCCATGTCTGTCACCTCCTCGGGCCGCTCGTCGATCAACAGCACGATGAGGATGACCTCCGGGTGGTTCTCGGCGATGGCGTTCGCCAGCATCTGCATGAGCACGGTCTTGCCCGCCTTGGGCGGGGACGTGATGAGCGCGCGCTGGCCCTTCCCGATGGGCGAGACGAGATCGACGATGCGTGTCTCCGTGCAGCGGTCCCGGGTCTCGAGATTCAGCTTCTCCACCGGGTAGCAGGGCGTCAGGTTGTCGAACAGGATCTTGCCCTTCGCGGTCTCGGGACTCTCCAGGTTGATGGCCTCGACGCGCAGGAGCGCGAAGTAGCGCTCGCCTTCCTTCGGCGGCCGCACCTGGCCGCTCACCGTGTCGCCGGTGTGCAGGTCGAAGCGCTTGATCTGCGAG
>JAHFBW010000114.1 GCA_023249845.1 Candidatus Eiseniibacteriota bacterium | reverse complement strand
CGCCGACCTATTGACAAGAAAGGGCGTGGACGTGAAGTACGCCATCCACCCCGTCGCCGGCCGCATGCCCGGCCACATGAACGTGCTGCTCGCCGAAGCGAACGTGCCGTACGACCAGCTGTTCGACCTGGACCAGATCAATCCCGAGTTCGAGCGCGCCGACGTAGCCTTGGTGATCGGCGCCAACGACGTGGTGAACCCCGCTGCGCGCACCGACAAGGCGAGCCCCATCTATGGCATGCCCATCCTGGACGCCGACAAGGCGCAGCACGTCATCGTCATCAAGCGCAGCATGAACCCGGGTTTCGCGGGCATCGACAACCAGCTCTACTACGAGCCGCGCTGCTCGATGCTGTTTGGCGACGCCAAGGGCGCGGTTTCGAAGCTGGTGGAGGCCGTAAAGGCACTCTGAGCGCCGTGCGGAGCGGCGACTAGTACCCGGGGCGGCCGCGCCGGGCTCAGGATGCGGAGCGCGGCGCGCACGCGCTGCTCGATCGACACACCGGGCAGTGTCGCGCAGTGCTCGGCCGCGCGGCGAATCTCGATCTTGCGAAAGCCGAGCTGCTCGAGACAGGGTGCCAGCTCGGTCTCGCAGTCCCGCACGCGTGAGCGCTCGGCGGCGCGTTCCCGGGCTTTCTCCCGCTTCTGTCGCATGAACTCCGCGCCATACGTGCGCTCGGCCATGAACTGGTTGTGCGCTCGGCAGCGCAGGTGGAGGTTGGCGACGCTGCTCTCACCGCCTCGCGCGACCGGTTCGGCGTGGTCGAACTCCAGGAAGCGGCGGGACTCGCAGCGACGGCCGGCATCGCTCACGAACGTGCACTGGCCGCGGTCGCGCTCCCAGACAGCGCGGCGGATGTTCGCGGGGATATGGCGGCCGCCCTGGCGGGATCGCGAAGGGCGCGGCGCACGTGGCTGGGTGGTCGCGGCGAACTTCCGGCGCTCGAGCTTTTCGATCAGGGCGTCCAGCGCGCGTTCGAGCACCCGCTCGAGCTCGCCCGCAGGGATCTGGTGACGCAGAAGGTCCTGCGCGCGTTGCAGCTTGGCGTGCACCTCCCCGCCCATGGAGACGCGCATCTCGAAGCGGTGCTGCGCGAGCGGCGCCACGGAACGGGCTGGCTTGGAATCCGCGAAGTGTGTTTGCACAACTGTCCCCGGGGACAGTTGATCGCACATTCCAGGAGTTGACCCTGGCGACACCGGTACCATTACCGACTCTTGCGCGCCGACGGCTTGCACGAGCCCGAGAGCCTCCGTGCGCGGGAATCGCTCCGCCAGCATCGTCTCGACCTCTGCCTTGCTCCGGTGCGTCGCCCCCGTGATCAACTCATCGGCGTTCTCCTGCGTGAGATGAGGCGAAAGCAGCACGACGGCACTCAGGTGGAGTCGTCCCTCAGCGACCGCCGTGAAGATCGCGGGATGCTCGCTCGCCGCTCGCGCCGCACGGATCCGCTTGTAGGCGGCCTGCTCGCACCAGTTGAGTTGCTTGACGCAGTACTCGTGGAGCGACGAGTACGCCGCCGGCAGGTAGAGCTTGCGTGCGTCCACCTCGGCGAGATGCGCGAGCAGGGCGGCAGTCGTCGCACGGTCCTGGGCGACGAGCGTGGTGAGACCGCGGAGCAATGCGGCGTCCGCGAGATGCGTGAGCGAGTAGCTCGGCATGGCTGACTCCTCGACGGGGGCGGGCGCCGAGGGGCGGCGGCTACACTCCTTGTATCATGCGGGAATTCGGCTGCCATGCTTGCGCGCAGGGCGATTCAAACGTGGCAACGCGACATGTTTTCGATCCTATGCCCTGATGAGTCATCCGGCTGCATCCTCCGCCCGCTGGATCACGGATACGGAGGCACCGTCGCTGCTCGCCGATCAGCGCCCGTAGGTGCGTCAAGCACGAATTTCGCAGCCGGACCGATCAGACGAGATCGCTGCGCCCGTGGACGTCGCGCCGGCGGATGCGTCGGCAGCGGATCTCGTGGGTGCGCCGACCTGGCGACCGGGGCGATGTCCACGCTGGTGCCATCTGCGCCAATCACGCCCGACCCGCCTGCGAGCGACCGGATCGCCGATGCCGAGTAGTCGAAAGTCCTCTACCCTGCCCCCATGCACCGCCAACGGCTTCGCATGCTGATCGTGACCGTGGTGGCGTGGGCCTGCGTCACCCTCATGGCCGCGTGGGTTGACGCCGCGTCCCGCCCGCCGCGCCCCGTTCCCGGACCCGTCGGTCGCGATCGCATGCGGCTGCCGAACGGGTGGTTCGTCTCCCCCGCGGGCAAGCAGGTGAAGGTCGGCGACTTCCCGCTCGGGCTCGCCGTGAGCCCCGATGGCCGGACCGCGGCGGTGACGCACAGCGGCTGGCACGCGAAGGGCCTCGACCTCGTGGACCTCGAGCATGGTACGCACACGCAGAACGTGCCGCTCTCCGAAACGTGGCTGGGCGTCGCGTTCATCGACAGCGGCCGCACGCTCGCGGTCGCCGCGGGTCACACGAATCGCGTGCTCTTGTTCCCCGTCCGCGACGGCCGCGCCGGGCCAGCGGACACCATCATCGTGGGTCCGCCATGGTCGGCGGGCGGCCAGTACCCGCAGGGGAAGAAGATCGACTACGGCCCCGGCGCCATCTGGGTCACCGGACTCTCCGCCGACGAGTCGAAGCAGCGACTCTATTCAGTCTCGCGACTCGACTCGGCGTTGAACGTGCTCGATACGCGCGAGCGCCGCCTGCTCCGCCGTGTGCCGCTCGGCGCCGTGCCGTACACCTGTCTTGTCTCGCACGATGGCCGGCGCATCTACGTGTCGCTGTGGAGCCGCGCGGAACTGGTGGTGATCGATGCCACGACACTCGAGGTCACGCAAGTGATCGCGGTGGGCCAGCACCCCACCGACTTGGCAGAGTCCGCGGACGGCGAGCGAGTGTTCGTGGCGAACGCGAACGAGAACACCGTGTCGGTGGCGGACCTGGCGAGCGGCCGGGTGAACGAGCTGCTCCGCACGTCTCGTGATCCGCGCGAGCCCGCGGGCGATACGCCGAACGGCCTCGCGCTCGATCACGCGAGCGGGCGGCTCTACGTGGCGAACGCCGGCGCGAACCATGTCGCGGTGTTCGACGTGGAGCGCGCGGGCAAGTCACGCGCGATCGGCTTCATTCCCGTGGGCTGGTACCCGACCGCGGCCCGCATGCGGCCCGGGCACGACATGCTCGTGGTCGCGAACGGCAAGGGCGCGGGTTCGGCGCCGAGCAAGGGTGGCGAGACGGACACCAGCTCGTTCTGTCAGTACGTCTCGTACAGCCCGAACTCGCGCGGCACGCTGTCGCTGATCCCGAAGCCTGACGCCAAGACGCTCGAACGGCTCACGCAGCAGGTGGTGGCGAACTCGCCGCGCATGCAGCCGCGGCCGAGTGGCACCCGACAGCTTCCCATCACGCACGTTTTTTACATTATCAAGGAGAACCGTTCCTACGATCAGGTGTTTGGCGACCTGCCGCGAGGACTCGGCGACTCGTCGCTGTGCTTCTTCGGCGAGAAGGTCACACCCAACCACCACGCGCTCGCACGCGAGTTCGTGTTGCTCGACAACACGTACTGCGACTCGGACGGCAGCGCGGACGGGCACAACTGGGGCATGGGCGCCTACGCCACCGACTACGTCATCAAGGGCGAGCCGAACAACAACATTTACGACTTCGAGGGCGGTAACCCGCTCGTCTACCCGCGCGACGGCTACCTCTGGGACCTGGCCAAGCGCCACGACGTGACGTACCGGAGCTACGGCGAGTACGTGTTCAACGGCGAGACGCCGGCCGACACGGTGAAGGCCGGCGTCGAAGCACTCGAAGGCCACACCGCGCCGCGCTACCGCGGCTACGACACGCACTACTCCGACCTCGACCGCTACCAGGCGTGGCTCGAGGAGTTCGACCGCTACGACCGCGACGGCGGCCTGCCGCAGCTCTCGATCATCCGGCTCCCGAACGACCACACCGAGGGCACGTGCACCGATCGCCCGACGCCGCGCGCCCACGTCGCCGAGAACGATCTGGCACTGGGCCTGATGGTGGAGCGCGTCAGCCACAGCCGCTACTGGAAGGGCGCGCTGATCCTCGTCATCGAGGACGACGCCGCGAATGGGCTCGACCACGTCGACGGCCATCGCACCGTGGCGCTCGTTGCCGGGCCGTACGTGAAGCGTGGCGCCGTGGACAGCAGGCTCTACACGAGTTGCAGCGTGTTGAAGTGCATCGAGGACGTGTTCGGCATGCCGCCCATGTCACAGTTCGACGCGCGCGCGGACGGCATGAGCGGCATCTTCCGCCGCACGCCGAACCTCACGCCCTATCGCCACCACCCTGCGCAGATCGACGTGAACGAGTTGAACATGGCGGGAGCGTTCGGCCAGGCCGAGAGCGACGCGATGAACTTCGCCATCGCCGACGTCGTGCCGTACGCCATGCTGAACCGCATCCTGTGGTATTCGGTGCGCGGCACGAACGCTCCGCCCCCGCCCCCGGTGCGCAGTGGGTTCGCGCTCGGCCTGCGGCGCGAGGCGGCTCTGGGTGACGACGACGATTGAGCGAGTCACCGTCATCGACCGGCGCCAAAATGCCGCGAGGCCCCGATTGTGCCGGGCCTCGCGCGTTTCGCGACAGAGAGTCGCTAGTGACTGCCCGAAGTCGGGGCCTTCGCGGGTGTCTCGGGTGCCCACTTGGGCTTCTCGGTGATCTTACCCGCCGGATCCACGAACACCTCGGCCATCTGGCCACCGCGATGCATTTCCGCGGCGTAGTGGATCTCGGACTTCTCGAGCTTCATGAGCTTGCCGGCCTCCAGCTCGTAGAACGTCTCGAGCCATTCGAGCCGGCCGAGCGTCGCCTTTCCCGCGACCTTCTTGATCGTCTTCAGGGCAGGCGCCGGAATGTCCTTCGCCGCCACGACCAACGTGGACTCGATCATCGTGCCGTCACCGGCGATGTCGCATTCTTTCTCGCGGTCCCCGGCGGTGAACTCGAAGTCGTACACCATGACGCCGTTCTCTTCCTCGACGTCGAGCTTGGCGATGGTGCCGTTCGGGAACGCGCTCCTGAACGTGTTCGCCACCGCCTCGGGCACCTTGTCGAACGCGACCGGCTCGGAGCTGCTCGTCCCCGCCAGGACCGCTAATGCGAATCCAACCGCCAGGGCGGGCTTCCATCCGACCAACTGCTTCATGCTCGGTCTCCTTGTGTGGGGGTCAAGCGCACGCGCGTCGGCCGGGCCGGGCGGCTCGCCCGAACACCTCTCCGACGATTCGCATATAAGGATAGTGGAACCGTGGTGCCTAGCGTCAGGGATCCGTCAGGCGTACCGGCCGTCAATGGCGTGATGTCGAAAGGTAGAGCGCGTTGAACACGAACAGGAAAGTGCCGTTCGTCTGGGCGCGATGCTGTGGACGGAAACCGAGCAACACGATCCAGCCCTGGCCGTAGCGGACTGCCACCGCGGCGGCCTTCTTGGTGAGCTTGTCCTCGCCCTTGATCCAGCCCGAGAGCAACACGTCCTCCGGATGGTCGGGGTAGCTCGCGAGCACCCAGCGGTCCAGCTCGCTGCCGGGCGGCGTGGTCTGGAACGCGATCGGCTTGTCCACGAACAGCGCCACCTCGTTCGGCAACCCCGCCGTCAGTTCCAATCCCGGGCGGACCGAGGCGCGCAGCAGCGAGCCCGGACAGCCGAACTCCTCGGGCTTCGCGCGGCCCAGAGCGTTCACGACCGGCACGTTGAACTGGTCGATGACGTAGTCGCACGCCGCTGAGAACGCCACCAGCGTGCCGCCAGACTCGACGAACTCCTTGAGCGCCTTGGCGCCCTCCTTGTCGAGCCCGCCCTGGTACTCGGGCGGCAACTCCACGAAGTACGTCATCGCGCCTTCTTCGCGCTTGGGCTTACCGGTCCCGATGACCTCCTTCGTCACGTCGGGGAGAATCAACGCATCGAACTTGGTGCGCAGCGCGCCCTTCTTGATGGTGGCGTTGTCGAGCGTGGTGAGCTTGAAGCCGTACTGCTCGAGCAGGAACCGGGTCCAGCCCTCATCCATGGACGCAGCCCACGGCTTGTAGATCGCGACGCGAGGCGCGGTGAGCGACTGCGTGTCCCCCGGGTTCGCGGGCGTTTCCCCGAGCGAGAGCCCCGGCGGGAGCGCGGCAGCCGCAGCCTTGGCCGCGGTGGCGTCCAGGAGTGCCGTGCCTGATGCGAGCGGAAGCTCGCCATCGTGGAACGTGCGCGTCACCTTGCCGCCGCTCTTCAATGCCGCGTTCAACGCGCGAGCGCTCTCGGGGCCGGGGGTAAGCGTGGCACTGCCGCTCGGGCCCGGGGAGGCCGCCGCAGGCATCGTGAACGGCCGCGTTCCGGCCGGCATCACGACATTCTCCACCGTCACGCCCATCATGAGCGGCAGCGACCACGCCGCCACGTCGTACGGTCGCACGATGTCCGGGCCCGGCACTAACTTTACCTCGGGGTAGCGCTGCGCCGTGAGCATCTCGCGCGCGAACACGCCGTACGGCTGCGCCAACGGCACCCATACGTCACCCGAGGCGTCGGAGAGCAGCTCGACGTTGTGCTCGGCGAGGAGTGCCGCGAGCCGTAGCGCCGTGGGCCAGTCGTGCTGCGCGCGCGGGATGCGGAATGCCTCGCCGGGCGCCGCCGCTGCGATCGAGTGCCGCGCGCGCGTCGCCATGTCGCGCAGCATGTCCTCGCGACGGTCGGCGCATGTCTCGAGGATCGCGTCCGAGGCGATCCGCTCGTAGTCCATGATGTCGCGGAGCCGCCACCATCCACCCGGCCACGGATTCGGGAAGTTGGTCTGCGCGCCATACTCGACCAGGCCCTTGCGGCCACCGCCCAGCTCGGTGGGGTCCACGAACACCGGCGAGGCGAGCTTGGCTGACGCCACCTCGGTCAAGAGTCCGGAGATGTTCTTGTACCACGCGGTGTTCTTGGTGCCGCCCGGCCAGTAGGCGTCGAACGCGTACCCGTATATCACACCCGTCTTGCCGGCCTGCTCCAGCCGCAGCGCCATGTTGCTGCCGATCAGGTTCACCTCGCGCCACACCAGCGGATGGATATCGGTGTCCACCGGGTCCGAGTAGGGCGGCATGAAGATGCGCGGGCCGTTGTTGCCCATCTGGTGCTCATCGAGCCAGACCTGTGGGAACCACTCGTGATAGACCGCGTGCGAGAGCACCTGCGATTCCTTCTGCGTGAGCATGAACCAGTCGCGATTGTCGTCGTGGCCGACGTAGTGGTGGTAGAGCCACGGCATGCGGCCGCCTTCGTACTTCGTGCCCAACCACTTGCGGTACCACTCCGTCTCCATGATCTGGCCGTCGGGGTTCAGCGACGGCAGCAGCAGCAGCACGACGTCGTCCAGGCGTCGTTTGGTCTCGGCGTCCTCCGCCGTGGCCAGCGCGTGCGCCCACTCCATCGCCATCTGCGACGCGCCGATCTCGGTGGAGTGGATGTTGCACGTGATGAGCAGGAACGCCTTGCCCTCGTGAGTGAGCGCCGCGATCTGAGCGTCCGAGAGCCCGCGCGGGTCGCTCAACTGGCGCGAGATCTCCTTGAGTCTCGTGAGGTTCGTGAGGTTCGCCTCGGACGAGATCACCGCCATGAACATGTCCTCGCCGAGCGTGGTCTTCCCGAGATCCACCATCTGCACGCGCGGTGACTGCCGGTCGAGCTCGTTGAAGTAGCTACGGATCTGACGGTAGTCCGCGAGCACCTTGTCGGCGCCGATGTCGAGCTTCAGGAACGCGCTTGGGATGGGGATGCCGGCGGCGAGCACCGACGAGGCGAACAGCAAGAGCAAGAGAGACGACGCGGACGCGGACGGGGAACGCACGGCACGGCCTCCTTGGGGTGTAAGGAAGCGCGGATGGTGCCACGGGTGTCCCTTGGGCGGTAGGGGGCCATCTGCAGGCCCGCGCGCGTGAACCGGAATTGGAATCAGGCGCCGACGCGGGCGTAGTCTTGGCTGCCGCTCTTGCCACTCCTCGTCCACTGAAGCGCATCTCGGGGAAGAAACGCGCAGCACGCTCGGAATGTGGCCCCATGTGCCGCGCCCTCCGCGCGGTGTCCCGGACTCGAACGCGAAAGGCTTCCACCACCCATGATGCGCAAGGCACTCGTGCTCACAGCGACCGTCCTGCTCGCGCTCGCCGCGCCGGCCACGACCGGGTCAGCGGCCGCTTCTCGCGTCACGCTCGTCACGGCCGACCGCTTGTTCGACGGGGAGACGCTTCGCCAAGGGCCCGTGCGAGTGCTCGTCGAGGACGGGAGGATCACAAAGCTCTCGCTCCCCGGTGCACGCGATGCGGTCAGCTTCGACGCGGGACCCGATGCGGAACGCATCGACCTTCCGGGCTGCACGCTCCTCCCCGGCCTGATCGACGCGCACACGCACCTCACCTACCTCTGGAGCGACAGCACACACGCGCCCCACCTCCTCGACGACCTGCTCGGCTCGCCGATCCTGGTGGCGTTCGAGGCGGCGCGAAACGCCGAAAGGACGCTGCTCGCGGGCTTCACCACCGTCCGGCAGATGGGCTCCTCGGACGACGTGGATCTCGCGCTCGCGCAAGCGATCGGTCGCGGGCTCGCGAGAGGCCCGCGGATCCTCACCGCTGGCGCGCTCTATCCACCGACTGGAGGCCGCCAGGACATCCTCTGGCCTCCCGACGGAACGGTCGCCTCTCGGGAAGAGATCATTCGGAAGACGCACGCCTACCTCGGACAGGGCTACGACTGGATCAAGATCTACGAGACCGGCGGCACGTACGATGACACGAGCAGCACGCCATACTTCACGGCCGACGAGATCGCTGGCGCCGTGGAGGTCTCGGCGCCGCGTAGCCTGGTCGCCGCGCACTGCATGGGCCTCGAAGGCGCTCGTCGTGCCACGCGGGCGGGGGTTCGCTCTATCGAGCACGGCTCCCGACTCGATCGTGCCACGGTGCGTGAGATGGCTCGCAAGCGGATCTACTTGGACCCGACGCTCTACCACCTCCAGTGGTACGCGGAGCATGGAGCCGCACTGCAGTACGGCACCGGCTACAAGGAGCGCCTCGCAGAACTCCAGCGAGAGCAGTTTGCATCGGTCAGGCTGGCGCGTGAGGCCGGCGTCAAGATCGCGTGCGGCTCCGACGCCGTCTACAGCATGCACGGCGAGAATGCGCAGGAGATCGTCTGGCTCACGCGCGCCGGGCTCTCGCCGATAGAGGCGCTGCGCGCGGCGACCTCGACCAATGCCGAGCTCTTAGGACTCGAGCACGAACTCGGCCGCGTCGCACCCGGATTCGCGGC
>JAHFBW010000397.1 GCA_023249845.1 Candidatus Eiseniibacteriota bacterium | reverse complement strand
AGGCCGGCGCGTTCGGCCCAGCCACGCTCGAGGATGGCGCCCGTGTCCGAGTACCAGAGCGAACCCGAACCTGGGAAGAGCTGCGTGCGGATCCAGCGCTCGAGCGCCAGCAGCCGGTCCTTCATGATGCGGTGGTAATCCTCGCCCGCCGCGTAGCGCGCGATGCGGCCCACGCGCGCGTCGCGCGCCTCGTCCCGCCCGGGCGGGTGGCAGAGCGCCACGCACAGCACCGAGCGCAGGCCGCGCACGAGACGCTCGGGCTCGGCGCGTCGCTCGCGATGCTTGCCGGACGCGAGCCAGTCCATCTCGCCGTTGCGGCCAGCGGCGAGCCACGCCTCGTAGTGCGCCTGCGCCTCGAGCGGGCCCACCGCCGCGATGCCCACGGCGTCGAAACCCAGTCCGAGCGCACGCGCCTTGAGGCGCGTCGTCGCAGTGGCGGGATCCAGCGTCAGTGTTTCCCCGAGTCGGGAGGCGCCACGCCGGGCTTGCCGAGGAGCCGCCCGACCCGCTGGAACAGCGAGTCCTGGTGAGCCTTGCCGAAGCCGTCAGGCCCGACCGGCACGCGCATCGGCCGCGGCTTCACCTCGCGCCGCACCTGCGGCACGGGGCTGGGTGGGGGCGCACTGCTGCCAGGTGTCGCGCCGCCGCGCCCGGCACGCGCCACCGTGAACTCGCGGCGGGCCTCGTTCCAGATGCGCTGGCTGCGCTCCTCGAGCACGGGCAACTCGAACGGTCGCGCCTCGCTCGAGAGTCCGCGTGGCGGCGCCGGCGCGCTGCTGTTGCCGTCGCGCTCGTCGAGCCGCAGCCGCTCGGACGCCGGCGCGCCCAGCACCTCGGTCACGTCGGGGCCGGCATTCCAGTGCACGCCGCGATACGAGGCGGTGCGTTCGATGGGGCGCACCTCGCTGGTGTTCTCCGGCAGGTTGTTCACGTAGCTCGCGTGCAGGGCCACGCTCCGTTGGGCGAGCGCGGCGGCCGGGACGTAGGTGAACACACCGCCCGGCACCTTTTCGTAGCTGGTCGCGCCCTCTGGAGCGAGGGGCGCCCATCCGACATAGTCGCCGGCCTGCACCCAGGCCACCCACGATGGCGCCCAGGCGCCGTAGGGCTTCCACACCCAGCCCTGGAAGTCGTCGTGGAACCAGAACCCGTAGTGGTCGGTGATCCAGCCGAAGGGCTCGTTGGACTCCCACACCCAGCCGAACGTGTAGGACGGCTCCCAGTGCCCGTCCTGGTAGGGCCGCCACGCCACCGTGTTCACGCTCGGGCGGAACACCCAGCCCTGCGGTTCCACGAGCACCCAGTCACCGTACTGTTCGAGTTCGTCGTAGAACGGACGCAGCGGGGGGGCCAGTCCGAGCCGGGCGGCATCCATCGAGGCGTGTGTCGGCTGGGCGGGTGCGCCCCGTCCGCCGCTCCCGCCGTCCACCGCGCAGGACGTTGTGATCAGGAGCGCGAGCACCGGCAGGATTCGGCCATACTCATACAATGGGCTATGCCGCTTCATGTTAGGTCACTCTTTCTGGGCTCTTTCTGGGATTTCTCCGACGTGGCGTTGTTTCCGGGTTGCGGTGGCTGCCTGCCGCCACTATCATCGATGGCAGTGCAAAATGCACAGGCCTGCCTCAGCCTGATGCTTCGCGCAAGACATCCCACCGGGAGCCCCCCCTCGTCATGCTTCGGCCCATGGTCCGTAGTCTACTCGCGTTCACGAGTGTCTGCCTGCTGGTTTCCCCCGTGTTTGCCGCCCCTGTCGAGCTGGATCCGCCCGATGCCGCCGCCAACTCCAACGCCAGTTCGATCGTGGAAGTCGCGGTCACGGCCGGTCCCAGTGGCGCTCCCAATGGCTTCACGGTCGAGTGGATGACGCGCGCGCAGTTCGACCAGCTTGGCGGTGTGTGGCCGGCCGATCCCACGGACCCGCTCATCCTGTCCGCGATCTTCCTCGGCACGCCGACGCTGAATACCGTCGACGGCACCCGGACGTTCCTGCTCGATCCCGGCCAGGTCGCGACCGTCCAGCTCGGCGACATCTTCGACGAGACGGGCATTTTCTCGGATGATCTCAACGAGATGCGGGCGGGCACGGAGTACGTGTTTCGCGTCAAGGCGAATGGCGACCCCGGAATAACGGGCGGCAACGGCAGCCTGCTGCCCGCGAGCCCCTACAGCGCGACCCAGAGCGCCACGACGAAGCCGCATGACGACCAGGCGGATTGTGTCCACACCCAGGGCTACTGGAAGAACCATCCGGAAAAGTGGCCAGTCAACTCGCTCAAGATCGGCAACATCATCTACACGAAGACGCAGTTGCTCGCGATCTTCAACCAGCCGGCGGCCGGGAACGGCCTCATCTCGATGACGCACCAGCTTATCGCGGCCAAGCTCAATATCCTCTCGGGCGCCGTCACCTCTGCCGTCATCACCAGCGCCATCGCCACCGCCGACGCCATGATCGGCAACAAGATCGTCCCGCCCATCGGGAATGGCTT
>JAHFBW010000396.1 GCA_023249845.1 Candidatus Eiseniibacteriota bacterium | reverse complement strand
GGCGCCGTGGCGCGGTGCTTCGTCAGCTGCCGGGCCACCCAGGCGGTCATCCGCGGGCGCAGGTCCGCGAGCACGTTGAAGCATTCGTGCGCGCCGCGCGGGTAGTACACTAGCTCGCGCTCGCAGCGCGCGTTGGCGAAGATGCGCTGCGCTTCCTCGCCCGGCGTGATCATGTCGTGCCCGCCCCCGGCCAGCATGAGCGGCACGTGCAGGTCGGGTAGCGTGTGCTCGAGCGTGATGCGCGGGATGTACTTGTCCATCTCGCTGATGCTCATGGAGTAGAGCGACGCCAGCTCTTTTCGCATGGCGAACAGGGTCACGTTCCAATACACGTCGACCGAGAACGGCGGGCTTACGGCCGCCACGCAGCGGATGCGCTTGTCGTAGGACGCCATGCGGATGGCGGCGTAGCCGCCGAGCGACAGGCCCATGTAGGCGACCGCGTCGGAATCGAGCTCCGGCATGGACTCGATGTGGTTCATGATCGCCACCCCGAGCGGCCGCGGCTCCGCCACGCTGCCGAGCCGGTGGAAGGTCTCGCCGAGTCCCGGCCCGTCGAGCGTCACGGTGGCGATGCCGCGGGCGAGGTAGGCGTCGGACCAGCCGTGCAGCTCCTCCTTTACGCCGTTCGTGCCGTTGAAGATCACCACCACGGGGTGCGGGCCGTCGCCGTGCGGCAGCCGCAGGCAGCCGCGCACCAGGCGCTTCCTGAACTCAACCTCGAACGGTCGCGCCGGGTACTCGAAGTCCGGTCCCGCGGCGGCGTAGGCGGCCACGCACATGTCGTGCAACCGTTTCTTGCGCTGGGGGTTCATGAACACGACGTACTGGGCGAAGTTGTAGGCCGCACTCGCCCACAGGTACTGCTGCCCCACCTCGGCCAGGCGGCCGTTCGCGGCCGCGTCCTGCGCCGCCAGCTCGTGCGCACAGCCCAGGGCTTCCCACTCGTCGGCCCACGACTCGAGGCTGGTGATGCGCCCGAGCACGTCGTCCAGATCCTTGGGCGTGATGCCGTTGTTGGTGAACTGGAGTTTGGCCCACGCCGGCATCTGGCGCGTGAGCCCGAGCTTCAAGCTCAGGCGCACGAACCCCGGCCGCAGCAGCTGCCCGCGCAGCATGTGCGGCACCAGCAGTTCGAGCCTTCCACCCTTCACCTGCATCCCGCCCTCGCTCCAGTGTGCGGGCCCCGGCAACCGTCGCCGGGACGCCGCGCCGCTTGTTCAGACTCATAGGTGCAGTCGCCGTGCCACGGGATGCGCGAGAACTTGTGCTCACGTGAGCACGCGCCGGAGCGGACTATCGGGGGCCGGAGGCGGTGCGTCGAGTGCGCGGGCCGTGCACGACGCAACGAACCGCTTGTCATGCAATCAGGTTTCGCCGGCTGTGGCGAGCGGGTGGGTGAGGTCGCATGACGGGTGGGTGACGTCACCCGTGGCGTGTGCGCCACGACCCGCGGCGATCGAGCGCCACCTCGCCTCAATCGGCGGCGACTCGTTCGCGATACGCGGCCAGCAGGCGCAGAGCGATCGTCCGGCCGGGGGTGGCGCGCCCGGCCACGGAGGCGAGCGGCAGCACCTCCTGCACCGAGTTGGTCACGAACGCCGCCTCTGCACGGCGCAGCATCTCCAGCGGCACCGCGGCTTCGCGCAGCGGGATGCCCAGCTCGGCGCAGAGCCCGATGGCGATGGCGCGGGTCACGCCGGGCAGCACGTCGGCGGTGAGCGGCGGCGTCACCACCTCGCCGCCGCCGACCACGAACAGGTTGCTGGCCGCGCCCTCCAGCACCTCGCCCGCCGGCGACACGAGCAGCGCCTCGTCGGCGCCCGCGGCACGGGCCTCCTCGCGCGCGAGGTCGTAGGCGAGCCGGCTGGTGGTCTTGTGACGCCCCAGGAGGCCGGGGGCGAACGGCGTGAGCGACAGGATCGCGCGCGCCCCCGCCGGCCCGCCGTCCGCTGGGTGCCGCGTGCGGGTGCCGACCCACAGCCTGCCGCCCAGCGGCTCGGCCTCGACCCAGGCGCTCGTGCGCACCGGCCGGCCGCCGGGGATGCCGCGCGTGACCGTGATGCGGACGACCGCGTCGCCCAGGCCCTCCGCCGCAAGCACCTCGTCCACGGCCGCGCGCAGCCTGGCGGGCGAGGGCGGCACCGGAAACCCGAGTTCGGCGGCGGACAGCACCATGCGCTCCATGTGGCGCTGCCACGCGAACGGTCGTCCGGCGTACACCCGCAGCGTCTCGAGGATGGCGCCGCCGTCGCGCGCGCCGCGGTCGAACACGCTCAGCGCGGCGTCATGGCCGCGCACCAGCCGGCCGTTCAACCACACCGCGCGGTCGGGCACGCGGACTCGGGGAGGCAGGGGGAGCGGCATGGGCGCGAGGGTAGCAAACCTCGCGCGCGCATCGGCGGGCGAGGCCGGAGGCCGCGCGGCGCAAGCGCCGACCCTCGGGCCTAGCGGATCAGCACCAGCTTTCCCTGCACGCGCTCCTCGCCGGCGA
>JAHFBW010000113.1:7603-9345 GCA_023249845.1 Candidatus Eiseniibacteriota bacterium | reverse complement strand
GGCGCGCACGCTTGCGAACGAAGAGGCACCGCGCGGGATCACCGTGAACTGCCTGGTGCCGGGCTACACCGCCACCGAACGCGTGCGCGAGCTCGCGCGCGCCGCGGCGGAACGCGAGGGCATCACGCCCGAAGCGGCCGCGGCTCGCTGGGAACGCGAGATCCCGATGGGCCGGCTCGGGACAACTCGCGAGTTCGCGGCGCTCGCGGCGTTCCTGGCGTCGGAGCGGGCGAGCTACATCACGGGCACCTCCATTCCGGTGGACGGCGGCTGGATCCGCGCGCTCCTCTAGCATGGCGCCGCTCACGCCCGAGCAGGAGAACGACGCGATCGCGTTCCTGCTGCGCCTCGGCCGCTCGTTGCACGCGCTCGGCCATTCCTCGCACCGCGTCGAGGAGACGCTGGGCGACGCGGCCGACCGCCTGGGGCTACATGGACAGTTCTTCACGACGCCGACCTCGATCTTCGCGGCGTTCGGCGAGGTCGAGCAGCAGCGCACGTATCTCTCGCGCGTCGAACCGGGCGAGCTGCACTTGGAGCGCCTGGGCCGCGTGCAGTCGCTCACGCGCGACGTGCTCGAAGGGCGCCTCGGCCCACGCGACGGTGTGCTGGCGCTCGACCAACTCGAGCGCGAGCCCGCGCACTGGGGACTGCTCATCACGACGCTGGCGTTCGGCGTCGCGGGTGCAGCGGCCGCGCGGTTCCTGGGCGGCGGCATGAACGAGGTCGTGACCGCGGCGGCGATGGCGATGCTCACCGGCTGGCTCGCAGGTTCAGGCCTGCTCCCGGCCGGAACGCAGCGCGTCTTCGAACCGCTGGCGGCGTTCCTCGTGTCGGGGCTGGTCTCGGCGCTCGCCACGCGCGTGCCGCTCTCGACTTACCTCGCCACGCTCGGTGGGTTGATCGTGCTCCTGCCCGGGCTCACGTTGTCCTCGGCGATCGCCGAGTTGAACTCGCAGCACCTGGTCTCCGGCACGGCGCGGCTGACGGGCGCCTTGGTGCGGTTCGTCGCGTTGGGCTTCGGCGTGGCGCTCGGGGCGCGTGTCGCCGGGCTCGCGTTCGGCGCACCGTCCACGGTGGTCGCGACTCCGCTACCCGCGTGGACCGAGGGTGTGGCGCTGCTGCTGGCCCCGCTCGCGTTCACCGTGCTGATGCGCGCGAGGCCCGTGGACGCGGTGCCGATCCTCGGCGTCTGCTGTGTCGCGTTCTTGGGCGGCCGCGCTGGGGCGAGCGCCTTGGGCCCTGAGCTGGGTGTGTTCGCCGGAGCGTTCGCGGCGGCGCTCGCCAGCAACCTGCTCGCCCGCTGGCGCGACCTGCCGCCGCTCGTGACGTTGTCTCCTGCGCTCCTGCTGTTGGTGCCGGGAAGCGTAGGGTTCCGGAGCCTGGCGCTCCTACTCGAGCGGGAGGTGCTGGACGGCATCCAGGCCGCGTTCCGGATGGTGCTCATGTTCGCCGCGCTGGTGGCGGGAACGCAGGTGGCTGGCGTGGCGCTGCCCGCGCCGAGATTGCGTGGACGGTGAGAGGGCCGGGGGACCGGCCGCGGAATAGCGGACCTGTTTCCGGCGTAGGTTCGACCTGCGTCTGTAGCTACGCTGCGGCTTCCCCGTGAAATCTTGCAGAGGATGGCACGCATGACTCCGTCGCTTCGCCGGTTCGCGCGCACGACGCTCCGCTCGCTCGTGCTGACCGCCCTGCTCGCGGTCCACTCCCCGCCCGTCCGTGCCGGCTGGTTCAGCACCGAC
>JAHFBW010000113.1:0-7593 GCA_023249845.1 Candidatus Eiseniibacteriota bacterium | reverse complement strand
TCGAATCCCCGAGCACCGCTGGTCCCAGTGGACGGCATCGCTGGACGGCTCGGCGAATCATCGCAACAGCTCGTCCTCGCCCGGCCAGGAGAACCGGGGTGGCGGGTTCGCTGGCCAGTTGGGGACTCGGTTGACGCGAGGGTATGACTCGGATCGGCTGTTTCACGCTTGGACGCTCGCGGCGAATGCCTCCGGCGACCGGGGTTGGAGCCGCCACGACTTCGCGCTCCCGCCCGTCTCGAGTCGGAGCGACATCACGACCGAGGGGGTACGTGAGTACATCGGCCTGTCCGGGTGGCTGCGCGCCTATCCATGGCGGACACCCATCGCGCTGACCGCGTCCACGAATCACTTTCTCGACATGCGACAGACCTTCGTCGCAACGGACGGCGTCGCGATCAGCCCCCCGCTCGAGGATCGCAGCTCCGAGTCGTATGCTCGCGGCGAGCGCGTGTATTCGGGTCAGGTCGCGCTGGGGACGGGCGTGGGGCGGGTACGAGACGCGACACCCGTGCACCAGGTGCAAGTGCTCGAGGCGCGGCTCACTGGCACAGGAGCGCTCACCCGGCCGCTCTCTGCGGACGCCCGCCAAAAGCTGGCGGCGCTGTTCAGCACGCAATCGGATGTCGGGTTCGCCCACAAGCGCCCCGAGAAGCATTTCTGGCGGGAGCTGGAGCGCGTGCTGCGCGAGGATGGCGCGCTTTCGCCTGGGTCGCTCGATGCCTACGACTTGTTCCGGTTGCTGGAGCCGATCTCCACCCCCAGCGTAGTCCTGCGCCAGACCGGCTGGTTCGTGGGACCGACGCTGCTCCTCTACACCCGCCGGGGCCGCTCGAGCGAGAAGGATGCGACCTCCCGGAGCGTGCTCGACGGGGGCACGGTGGTATTCACGTCTGGATCCTCGCGCTCCACGACCGTGGATGATCGAATCGACCTGGTGTTCACCGGTCTCGTCGCCGAACTGCACCGGCCGCTCGATCCGCGCTGGCAGGTGGATGCGTGGACCAGCGCGTTCCTGTCCGAAGCGGGCGAGTTCCTCAGTGTGAGTTCCACGGCGAGCGCCGGCTTCATCGTGTCCGATCGCTGGCTGGCCTCGCTGCGGCTCGGCCACTTCGTGTTCGCCCCGGGTCACGGCCTCGAACGTAACGTTCGGGACTGGGACGTGAGCCTGACGGGGGAACTGAGCTACTTCCTCGAGGATGCCTGGGCCCTGCGGCTCGCGGTCTTGGAGGAGCAGCGGCACTCGACGTTCTCATTCATGCGAGACGGCGGCCTCACGCTCGGCATCACCTACGTGATCTCCGGCCTGTTCGAAGCGCCCGGTCTGGTGGGCGCGATGCACCCCACGCCGCCGACGCCCTAGCGCTCCGCGAGCCGCGCCCCTCCGCCCGGCGGCGCGTCATGCGGGGGCTCGGCGACGACTCAGTTCGTCGCGAATCCCCGCATATAACGCGCCACGCGCTCGCCGTCGCGCGTGCGCAGCGAGATGCACGTGTTCACGAGGTCGCTCACGCGCTCGAGCGTCTGCTCGACCCCGGGCACGGCGTGCTGCGAGTCGCTGAAGAATGCCTTCGTGGCCGCGAGCCGCTCGGCCGAGCAGCCGCTGCCCAGCATGGGCATGAAGCGCAGTGCCGGCGGTGGGATGCGCGCCGAGACCTGCGGATAGTGCGCGATCATCCAGTCGAACAACCGTTGCCCAGCGGCCTCATCGCGGCTGCCGAATCCACGCAGCAGCAGGAACATCTCGGTGGGCCGCACGGCCTCGGACAGCATGTAATCGAGCGCGCGGGACTCGAGCGTACGGTCCTCGAACGCGCCGAGCGCCGAGAGGAAGCGCCTACGGATCGCGGGCACCTCGGCGGACTCGAAACGCTTCTGGTAGGTGTCGAACAGCGCCGCGTCACCCTTCCGCGCCGCGAGCGAGAGCGCCGCGTCCGCGATGCCGGGATCCACGCTGCTCGAGTCCGCGAGGTAACGCATCGCGGCCTCGCGCGCGAATGCCATCACCTTCTCGTCACGCCCGCGGTTCGCGAGCCAGCGCATCAGCTCGCCGCGCGTGGCCGCGATCACCTCGTCCTCGCCATTCCGGTGCTCGTAGCCGACGCGCTCGAGCGCCGGTGACAGCGCGCGCCGCACGTAAACCGCGAACAGGTCGGCGAGGCTGTCCGGCACGAACGCGGCGCGCACGCCGTTCAGGCTCTCCATCGCGCTCGAGATCACCTCGGGTTCGTCGTCGGCTCCGAAGTGGGCGAGCGACGCCAGGTACGTGTCGCCATGCACCTCGCCCGCGGTCATGAGCAGCGCGAGATTGCCGAGGAACGCCACGCGCTCGTCCGGCGTGAGCACCACGTCGGCGTGCTCGGCGAGCGCCGCCATCCACTCCTCGGGGATGCTCCAGGCGTAGTACCCGTGTCCACCCGCGTTCGGCATCACCCAGGTCGGGCGAGCGGGCAGCCTCACCACGGCGCTCTCGTCGCGCAGCAGCAGGCGCTGCGTGCGGATCACCTTCCCGTCCGACCACTTGAGCGTCACCGGCACCTGCCAGCGCATCGCGTCCTGCGACACGCCGAATGGTGTGGCGCGCGACTGCGTGACGCGCACGCCGCCCTCGGTGGGCACCACGCGCAGGAGCGGCACGCCGGGCTGCTCCAGAAACGTGCTCATCGCCGCCGACACGTTGGTGCCGCTCGACAGGTCGAGCGCGCGCCACAGGTCGCTCGCGGTGGCGTTGCCCCACGCGTGCCGCTTTAGATAGGCGCGCACGCCCTTCTGGAACGTCTGGACGCCCAGGTAGTGCTCGAACATGGCCAGCACGGCGTTGCCCTTGGCATACACGAGCCCGACGTTCTGGAGACCCGCGGCCGAGCTGCTCGTGCGCCCGCGGATCGCCATGGTGGACGGCTGTGTGTCACCGTTCTTCACATTCTGGACGCCCTGCAGCTCGTGCAGGCCCGACTTCATATTCGGGAACACCTCGTCGGTGACCTTCTCCGCCATCCAGTCCGCGAACGACTCGTTCAACCACAGGTCGTCCCACCACGCCATCGTCACGAGGTCGCCGAACCACATGTGCGCCATCTCGTGGGCCGCGACGCTCGCGCACGAACGACGCTGGGACGAGCTGGCGCTCGCCTGGTCCAAGAGCAGGAGATCGTCGCGGAACGTGATGAGGCCGGGGTTCTCCATGGCGCCGTACGCGAACTCGGGCACCGCGAGCAGGTCGAGCTTCTCGAACGGATACGGGCTTCCGAACCAGCGTTCGAGGGCACCGAGCAGTGCAGGTGTGACCTCCGCCGCGTAGCCTGCGAGATGCTTCTGCCCGCGGCAGGTGACGATGCGCGCCGGCGCGCTCGTGCCGGTCACCGGCGTGTACTCGAACGGCCCCACGGCCACGGCGAGCAGGTAGCTCGGGAGTGGCGGCGTGCGCTTGTACGTGATCGTCTTCCAGCCGTCGCGCTCGCGGACGCTCTCGACCGGTGTGTTCGCGAGTGCCTCCTGCGCCGCGGGCACCTCGAGAACGAGCTGCCAGGGGTACTTGAATCCAGGCTCGTCCCAGCACGGGAGCGCCTCGCGGGCGTCGTCCGACTCGAACTGTGTGAACAGATAGCCGTGTTCGCCGTGAACGGCGCGGTAGAGCCCCACGGCCCGCGTACCGTAGAGGTGCGTGAACTCGAGGTCGAGCGCGGCGGTACCCGGCGCCAGCGGTCGTGAGGTCGCCAATGTCTGCAGACCGTGCTCGCCGCTCACGCGCTTCACCGCCACCGTGTCGCGGCCCTGGAGCAGTGTCACGCGCGTGAGTCGCTGTCCTTCGGCGTGAAAGCACACGCTGTCCGTGGCGCGTGAAACCTGCAGCTCCACGTGCACGCTTCCCGTGTAGCTGCGCTTGTCCGGGTCCAGCTTGAGCCGCACGCTCTGGAAACGGGGCACCACCTCACGAGGCAGGCGCGCGTCAGCCGACTCCGCGGCCCGGGCCGAGGACGCGGTGACTCCACCGGCAAGGAGGAGCGCGAGCACGAGCGGGGTGGCACGGCGGACGAGGGCGCACATGGGGGAGCCTCCAGGGCGAACGGTCGGGACGCAGAGCCGGGGACTCTGCGCGGAGGCCCCGGGCCGGCGCAAGTGCGTGCGAACCGGGCGCGTGCTTCGAGCGCACGGGCGCGGCGGCGTTCGCGCGGTTCCACGCGTGACAGGGAATCGCCGCCGGTTTGAGGCCGCGGCCGGTCGCCCGTAGTGTCGGGCGCCATGACGACGACACGGACGTCGGCCGATCACCTGGCACCGCTCGTGATGGTGATGATCGCCGGCGCCGTGCTCTGGTACGCGCATGCGATAGCGTGGGACCTGGGTGGCAGGTCGCCGATCCTGTCCTACGACAGCGCCCAGTACGCGCTCGCGGCGCGAGAGCTCGCCTGGCACGGCCGGCTCGCTTCGCCGTACGCGCTGCCCGTGGATCTCGCCACGCACACGTCGCCGCCGTGGCCGCTCTCCGCGCTCCAGCCGGGCCTCGTGCTGGTGGAGGCGTTCATCTTCCGGCTGGTGCCCATGCGCGGCGCCAACGTGGGCTCGGACCCGCGCGCCTGGCTCACGTTGATCCCCGCGTTCGTGAGCTTCCTGATGCTCGGCGCCGGGGCGGTTCTCGGCATGCGGCATTTGCTCATCCGCTACTCCCCCGAAGCTCAGCGATGGGTGCGGATCGGGGCCCCGCTGACGCTTGGACTCATGGTGGTGCTCGATCCCGAGGCACAGCACTTCGCGGTGAGCGGGTTGACCGAGCTGCCTTTCACAGTGCTGCTCATGGGCGCGCTGCTCGGTCTCGCCCGTGGCGCCGCTTCGGAGCATCCGCTCGTGTTCGGCCTGCTGCTGGGCGCGGGTGGACTGTTTCGGGCGAACATGCTGTGGCTGGCTCCGCTGTTCGCGCTGACCGCGGCGTGGGCCACGCCCACAGAACGGCGCGCGCGCGTGATCGCCCTGGTGCTCGCGGGCTACGTGCTGCCGATGGCGCCGTGGTGGGCCTACAAGTGGCGTGCATTCGGCTCTCCCGCATGGGACCTCACGCGCTTCGTGGTGTGGGACCAGGTGGACGGCAGGAGCTGGTTCCAGCTCTTCCACCGCGCGGAGCTTCCCGAGCTGCCGCGGGGCGGTGAGGCCGTACGCCTGCTCGCGGACAAGCTGCGCGAGAACCTGGCGCGCCTGGGCCCCTCGCTGCTCGAGGGACCGCGCGGGCTGTGGCTTGGCTCGCTCGTGGCGTGGCTCTTCACGCGGCCACGCCGGACGCTCGCTGCGGCTGGCGCGGTCGCACTCGCCGGCCTGGCGCTGAACCTGGCGGCAGCGTGCCTCAGCATCCCGTGGCTTCGCTACCTCTTTCCCACGCGCGTGCTCGCCGAGGCGGCTGGCCTGCTCGCGCTGTGGTCGCTCCTCGGACGGCTGCCGGGCACGACGGAGCGGGTTCGTCGCGCGCTCGCCGTGGGCGCGGCGGTGGTTGCGCTCGCGTGGGGCGGGTGGTTGAGCGTGCTTGCGGACGGCGAGGCGCACAGCACGTCGCTCGAGCGCGGTGTGCCGTCGAGCCGCACGCTCACGGCGCTTTCCATAGCGCTCAATACCACGTTGAGCCCTGGCGAAACGGTGATGAGCAACTTGGGGCCGGCGCTGGCCTGGCAGACGAATCATCCGGTTATCCACCTCGCGAACTCGCCGGCGGACGTGGCTGCGTGCCGGCGCCGCCATGATTTCCGGCACATCCTGCTCGTCTTCCGTGGCGCCGAGCGGGCCTGGCCCCACTGGCAGGAGTCGGTCGAGCGCCCGGGGACCGCGGCGACGATCGATGGGCTCCACGTCGTGCGTGAGCGGCGCTTTCGTACCGGGGATGGCTTCGAGGTGGTGTGGCTCGAGCTGGGACCGCTGTCCGCATCACTCGCCTGCGCTGCTCGCTAGCCGGATCTGTCATGCCGGGACGCCGGCGACGACGAACCGATCGTGAAGCGGTCCGGAGCCCCTGTTTCGAATGGGAAGCGGGCCGACAGGTTCGAAAGGAGGTCCGCCATGCCGCGCCTGATCCTGCGTTCCGCGATCGCGCTCCTGGCACTCGTCTCGCTCTCCGGGTGTGCCGTCGAACGACTCACCGGCCCCAACGTGGACCTCTCGCCCTCGGCGCGTGACGGCGCCGCGGTCTATTCCGAGCACCAGACGCGGCCACGCGACGACGATCCCAAGCCCCCGCCCGGCAGCGGGGACCCGGGCGACGGCATCGGGACGGCCTCGGACACGCTCCGCGCCGGCGGCGAAGAGCGCTGATCCACCTGTCGGCCCGCGGGCCGGCTCAAGGAAGGCCCCCATCCTGGCCGGCCCCGGGGAGACCCGGGACCGGCCGCTTTATGCCCAGCGGCCGCGTCCATGGCGGGTCACACTCCCGGCCCTCGCACGACGAACCGGGTGAGTCCCGCGGGTGAATCCGCTGGAGGGGCCCGCCCGGCCCGCCCGCCCCGCGGCCTCGTTCAAGACCATCCGAAAGGGGTACACCGTTGGCGACAGTCCGCGACCAGACCGCGCACCTGGGGCTCACCGCGCTTCCGAAGCGAGGCCGCCCGCACGTCCCGGCATCGCGGCAAGGCGCCGGGATTGCTAGTCTCCCGCACCGGCGGCTCGTGTCCGGCGCCGCTTCGGTGCCGTCGCCGCAGGTCCTGGAGGTCCGCCCTGGCTCCGCCCGCCGCTGCCCCCTCCCCGTCCACCCCCGATTGGCAGTCGCTGCGTTCCTACGTGCTGCGGCGAGTCCGCGGCCGGTTACGGTTCGCGCCCGCCGAGACGGTCGAGGACCTGGCGCAGGAGGTGATGGTTACGTTGTTCCGCCTGTCCCAGCGCGAAACGCTCGCGAACGCGGAAGCGCTCGCCACGACGCTCGTGCATCGCGTGACCGTGGATCACGTGCGACGCATGCGGGGGCCCGCGGGCCGTCTGGATCCTCTCCCCGATCCGGACACGTCGCTCGAGTGGCCCGCGGCCGATCCCTCGCACGAGGTCCCGGCGGACGCGCTCGAACTCTTCCGTTTCGTGGTGCTCGAGTATTTCGAGGCACACGACGCGCCCTGCCACGAGCTGGCGAGCGAGTTCTTCGCGGAGCAGAGCTGGTCCACGGTCGCCGAACGCATGGGGCTCCGGCACAACACCGTCATCAAGCGGTGGTCGCGCTGCATGGACCAGGTACGCGAGTGGGCGCGGACGGAACAGGGCGCGCTGTGGGAATGGGCTCGCGCGGCGCACGTGCTGTGAGGGTGGCATGAGCGCCACGCACGCCCACGACTGGGTCCACACCCGGCTCCGGGGCTTCAGCATCGGCATCCTGTCCGAGGACGAGACGCTCGCGATCGAGGAGCATGTGCGCGATTGCGTCGAGTGCCGTTCGCGCCTCGCCTCGCTCCGGCCGGTTGCGGCCGCGGACGTCGGCCATCTTCCGGCGTCACTGGTGGCGACGTGGCCGCGCTCCGTGCGCGCGCTGGCGGGGCTCGAGCGCGAGCTGGTGGCCGCGCACCTCGACCGCTGCGCCGCGTGCCGCGCGAGCCTCGAGTTCGTGGGGCATGCGCCGGAGCTACCCCACGAACA
>JAHFBW010000112.1 GCA_023249845.1 Candidatus Eiseniibacteriota bacterium | reverse complement strand
TCCGCGAATGGGCACGACGTCGCGCACGACGCCGCGCACGGCTGGCAGCCTGGCGGACACGAGGTCCCCGGTCCGGCCGTGTCGCCGGCCCAGGCGAGCGTGGTGGCGGTGAGCGCCATCGCGAGCATCCAGAATGCGATATTGCGTCGCATGATCTTCACTCCTCTTGGAGGTTCACTTGAGACTCCGAGGGGTCCGGTTCCCGGTGAAGGGAACGGGACGGTCCCAGGCGAGAGGAACGATCAGGCGTGGGGCGGAGCCCGCGGCTGCGGCGGCGCGTGCGCCTCGCTCAGCGTGGGCGGCCTCAGCTCGGCGCCCGATCGCGCGCGGCGAAGCGCCAGGGGAGGCGTGAGCACCTTTGGCACCACGGGCACGGCGAGTGGCGTGGAAGCGTGCGGCGCAGGTACGTCGTCGGCGCGGGTGACGAGCGCGCTCCAAGGCGGCCGGATGCACCAGACTCGGTCGCCGATCGGAAGTGGATCGGGTTCGCGATCGCAGGCCAAAGAGTGCATGGCCGCGCACGCGAGGGGCGACTTGCACGTCGTCGTGGCCTCGTACGCCTCCTCGCTCGACGCGGCGGTCGCGGAATGCCTCGCGCGTGGGAGCAACTCGCACCCGCTCGAAGCCATGCCCGCGAGTGGGCACCATTCCAACGAGGGAAGCGCAGCGACCGCGGCCGCGAGGAAGCCGGCCACCGCGAACGAGCGCGCGAATCGGATCGACCGCATGCCTCGATTCTCGGCGGCGCCTGAGCATCAGGTGTCCAGCGACCGAAAAGTGTCGAGCCGCCCGCCGTGAGCCCGCGCGCTGCGAGGGACGGGGAGGCGGCTCCGTGGAGGGATGGCCGCGCGCCCTCGGCGAGTCCGCGTGCTGGCGACCCGCCGAGACGACGGCCAGCTCGTCAGTCCTGCTCGCGATCCGGCTGCTGCTTCCAACCCGCCTTGCCGCCCACGACGTAGCGCGAGAAGTGCTCGAGTCGGACGTTGTGCCGACGGCGCGCCCAATCCGTGGTGCCAGGCACCTCCTCCCACAGGTTCGTCTTCTCGTTCAACCAGTACACGACGAGTTCGCTGCCGTCCGCCCAAATGGAACCGGGATCGGCGGTGGTACCGGTGAAGTCGATGGAGAGCAGGACCGGCTCGCCGAACACCGTGCCGTGCGGCCCCAGCTGGATATCGAGGATGTCGTTGTCGTACTCCTCGATCGTGATGAGCGCGTCCTTGTCGAGCGAACCACGCTCGAACGAGAGCTGATACCGGCCACCGCTCACGACCGTCACTTCGTCCTTGCGCGCGACCTTCGCCGTGAGCACGTACCAGGACTGGGTGACGACCGGCAGGATCGGCGGCAGCTGGGTGCCAGTACTGAGGATCGAGGGCCCTGCGAGCCGGCTGGGCGGCGGTGGCGGGGTGACTTCCTGAGACACAGGCGCAGTCTCGGGCGCCGGTGCGGTCAGCGTGCTCCGCGAACAGCCCGCCGCTGCCAGCGACAGAAGCAGCGCGAGCGAGACGCCAATGGCGATTGCATGAGGATGACGCATGGGGTCCTCCGGGTCTGACCCTGTTCCACGCAATCCGGGGACCAGTGGCGGTGTCTTCGGCTCTGTGCGATCCGCATGTTCGAGCCATCGCGGACGACGTGCGGCGGATGGCGCTTGCGAGCACGGCTCTCAGAGCGCACGACCGGCGAGGTCGTTCTGCATGCCGCGCGCTCACCGCGGGAGATCCAGCCGCGGGTCGGTTCACCCGGGCATCGGGGAACCTGCCCCAGCCGCGGCCGGCTCGCGTGTGCCCTCGAGCTCGTCCGCGTCCGGGAATCGCCCGCCTGGCGCAGCAGATCTGGAACGGCGTCGCGCTCTCGCGCGTGGCCGCGATCGCGGGTCTGCTCCTGCGACACCGGGTCGCGTACGCGCGTCCCGGCTCAGCGCTTCACGGGCAGCACGCTCTTGTCGTCCAGCCCCAGTACGTTCAGCAGGTCGGAGTTCGACGGCACCACGTACTTGGTCTGCTGCGAGAGCACGTCGCGCAGCACGTCGAGCCGTTTGCTCATCTCCGCGCGGTCCTTGAAGTAACTCTCGGCGGCATTCGAGACGAGCTGGATGGCTTGCGCCTCGGCATTGGCGCGCGTGACGCGCGCCTGCGCCTCACCTTCGGCGCGCAGGATGTCGGACTGCTTCACGCCCTCGGCCTGGAGGATCTGGGCCTGCTTCACGCCCTCGGCCTCGAGGATCGCGGCGCGCTTGTCGCGCTCGGCTTTCATCTGCCGCGACATCGCTTCGGTGATGTCGCTCGGCGGATCGATCTTCTGCACTTCCACACGCGTGACCTTCACGCCCCACGTGTTCGTGGCCTCGTCGAGCACGGTGCGCAGGTTAGAGTTGATCGTGTCGCGCGCGGTGAGGGTCTCGTCCAGCGACTTGTCGCCGATCAGGTTGCGGAGGTTGGTCTGGGCCAGCGTCGTGGCCGCGTACGCGAAGTTCTGCACTTCGAACGTGGCCTTCACCGGATCGATGATGCGGTAGTAGATGACCGCGTCCACGATGACGGAGACGTTGTCCTTCGTGATCACCTTCTGCGGCTCGACATTGATGACGCGCTCGCGCATGTCCACCTTGATCATGTCTTCGATCACCGGCACGAGGAACGTGAGTCCCGAGTCCGCAAGGGCACGATACTTGCCGAGCCGCAGCACGAGCCCCTTCTCGGACTGGTTCACGATGCGCGCCGAACGGGCGAGCGAGATGAACACGATGAACAGGATGATGAACAGCAGCACCAATGGGATCTGGCTCATTGCATTCACCTCACCTGGAGTGTGACACCGTCCACTCCCGCGACGGTGATGAGTGCGCCCGCCTCGAACGGCCCCGCGCCCGACACCGGGAGCGCGCGCCAGACCTCGTCGCCGACCTTCACCATCCCGGGCTCGTGCGCCCCGACGCGCTTCTGCACGACACCCTGCTTGCCGAGCACCGCATCAATGTTCGTGGCGTGGCCGCGTGACACCGCGAGCCGCTCGCGCACCATGCGCCGGCCGACCGCCATGTACGCCACGCCGAGCACCGCCGCAGTGGTGTAAGCCAGTCCGGGCTTGTGCGTGACGAGACCCACGACGCCGCCCAGGATGAAGGCGGAGCCGATGAGCACGAGGTCGAACCCCGCGAACCCGCCGAGCAACACCTCGACCAGTACGAGCACAGCGCCTGCGAACACCAGCAGCCAACTCCAGTCGACCGACATCTCGCGGCCCTCCTGCGGCGCCGGGGTTCGAACCGGGTCCGGCGCGCGCGGGGACTCTCGCAGAATGGGTGGGTCCGCTCAACGCAGCAGCGGCCGGCCGGGGCGGCGCGCGAGCTCCTGCCCCGGCCAGCCGCGCGTTTCCGCGTCAGTCGAGGATCGCGACGCGCGTGACGCGGGAGCCCTGCCCCGCCTGCACGAGCCTCACCCAGTAGATCCCCGCTTCCGGCCGGCGGGACCACGACACCCTCGCGTCGTGCACGCCGGGGGGCAACACACCGAGGTCGCGCTCCGTCACCACTCGCCCGGCGATGTCCAGCACCTGGATCGAGGCCGCGCCCTCGGTGGCGAGTGCCAACCGCACGGCAAGGTCCGCGCCGCCGTGGACGGGATTCGGAAGCACGCCGAGGATGCCGAACTCGAGCTCGTTGGCGTTGACATAGACTTCGCCCGAATACGGCACCGGACCGATCGAGTTCATGCGGAGCAGCGGCGAGAGCGCCTCGTTGTCGGCGATGTACGCGTCGCGTGACCCGATCAGGGTCGCCACCGCCTTGAACGTGAGCTTGCCGAGCTTCGCGTCGTCCGGGGACAGCGTGTAGCTGAACGCGAAGTCCGTGGGCCGGTTGATGCCACGCGCCTGAACGAATTGGGTCAGCGTGCCAATGGTCTCGAACGGGTAGTAGTTCGAACCGGGCAGGCCCTTCAGGAGCTCCACGCGCACCATCTCGGGGTAGCGCGTGTTGCTCACGCTCACGGTGATCTGCTTGGTCTGTCCGACGTGCGCCGTCTGGGGCGTCCGGAAGTCTCTGATCGCCACGTCGTGCGTCCGCACGCTCACGGTGCGCTCCGCCGTGCCCGTACGCCCATCCGTCGTGGTGACGGTGAGCTGCACCGTGTAGTCGCCATCGGCCGCGAAGCGATGCTGCGGGCAGCAAGTGCTGTCCGTGCTCGTGCCGTCCCCGAAATCGTAGCGCCGCGTGGCGATGCCCTGCTGGCCCGGGTCGTACGACTGATCGTAGAACTGCACGTAGTCGTAGCTCGAGGGATCGCTGGGATTGACGTAGAAGACCGCCACGGGCACGGGCGGCGCGACCTGCTGCACGCTCAACGAGATAGAGCCATACACGTAGCAGCAGTAGGCACCCGCCTGCAGATAGTAAGCGTCCCCGGCGTGGGCGAGGAACGTGAGCGGCCCTTGGTAGGTGCAGCCCAGCTGCGTCAGCCCACCCAGTCCGCTGCCGTTGTCACGGAAGATGGTCATCTCGCCGAGCTGGCCGCTGCCGTAGATACTCAGCCACATGTCAGTGGTCGGGGCCATCCGGTACCATATGGTCTGGTAAGAGTACGAACAATAGAAGTACTCGCCGTTCTCCGTGGTCGCCTCCGTGATCAGCGTCGTCTGGGAGAACGGCAGGGTATTGGTGTTGATGGTGGTCGCGTTCGCGAACTGATCGTTCGCGGGCGGGGCGGCGCGACTCGCCGTCACGAGCGCGGAAAGCAGGACGCACGCGAGGACGGTCTCGAGGATCCAGCGAGCCACGTGCGAGCCACGACACTGGGACTGGGACATGGTGGCACCTCCGTGGGGGATGGCTTCGGCCCCGGGGCCTGCTCAGGGATGCTGGCAGGACGCGGCCACGTGCACGGACGCTTGCAGCGACCTGGCGTGTGCGCGTTCGCGAGAGTGCTGGCCCCGAACCGCACGCGTGAGGGTCCCGGGCTGTGCAGGGGAGGTGGCCTGCCACATGCGGGAGGAGTCGAGTCTCACCGCGGCGGAGTGGTTTCCGGGGGCAGCGGCCGAAAACGACGGCCTCTCCTGTTCACTCAGGCAGGGGCGAAGCTACCACCTGAAGCACCGCGAAGAATGTGAAATCACGGGTAGTGTTCGTGGCGAACGTGAGGCGAGAATCCGTCTTATCACACGAGTCGCCGCAGCTTGAGCTTGACCACGCGCTCCTGCCCGTTCTCGCGCAGTGTGAGCGCCACTTCCCGACCTGGTTCGCGAAAGCGTTGGCGCGATCGCAGCAGGTCACGCGGCACCGCGCGTTCGCCGTCCACCGCCAGGAGCACCGCGCCCGGCACGATGCGGGCGGCCTCGGCGGGCGAGTCCGCGAGTACCTCCGCCACCGTGATCTCGCCGCCGTCCCCCATGTCGAACACGAGCCCGGTCATGTCCCACTCGAACGGCTCGAAGAAGCGGTGGTTCGGCGTGACGAACATGCGCGATCCGCCCAAGTCGAGCGACACGTTGAAGTGGCCGAGCACGCCACCACCGAGGTTGCCGTTTCGCTGATCGAGGCCGCGCGGATTCTCGAACGCAGAATCCGGGAACGTGGCGACCACGTTCGACAGCCGGTGGCCTCCGAGCTCGAGGCCCGGGATGCGCCCGACGAGACCGCTCATCGCACCGCTCATACCGCGCCCGATACGTGTGCTCCTCGAGTTCGCGGGTGCGACGATCGCTGGACTCGTGTTTCGGCTCAGCGACACCGCGTGTGTGGCCCCGAGGTCGAGGATCAACTGGAGCTGCGTGACCTTGCCATTCATTCCCACGAGGCCCGCGGGAACGTAGGCGTGACGTCCCACCAGGTCGAGCTTCACCTCCGTCGCACCCACGGACGGCTTGAACGCCGAGCGGCGCGTCAGCGTCATGACGCCGCGATCATGATCCACGGTCACGACCATGTCCTGGAAAAGCGAGGCGCCGATGATGCCGTCGTGGAGCCCCGACATCTGCGGCGTCGGCGGCATTACGATCGCAACGCTGCCCGCGATCTCGAGTGCGCCCGCGCCGAGCCGCACTCCCATGGCGACCCGCGCCTCGCTCGGCGCCCCCGCGCCGCCTGCCCCGCCGACGCGCACGCGCATGGGTGCATAGGAAAGGCGCAGGCTGTCCACGAGCGTGCCTTCGTAGAGGAGCACGCCTGGCGATGGCATCCCGGTGTCGAACACCATCTGCAAGGGACGTCCGCCGTTTACCGAGACCGGGATCAGGATGTGCTCGCCCCAGTTCTGGAACGGCAGGCTCACGGTGTCCTGACCTGCCGGAAACCGTAGCTCCTCGTGGAGCTCGAAGCCGTGTGGGCTCTGGGCGCGGGCAGGTGTCTGCACGAACGAGAGGCATAACACGAGAGACAGCGCGGGCGACAGTGCGGCGGCGGACGCGGCGACTCGGCGCATGAGGGCTCCGGGGCAGGTGGGGACGCGGCGACCGAGGGTCGCTGCGGGGGAGCCCAGCTTGTCATCCACTCTGGCCCCTTGTCGTGCGCCCGCCGCGTGAACCACGACCAGCGCGACGCGCTCGGAGACGAGCGCGACCGAGCGGCCTGTGCGAGCCTCATGCGCCACGAGCCTGGGCCCGGGTCGCCGCGGCGATCAGTGCAACGAGAATCGGTAGTTCTGGCTCACCCACACCTTCACGGGGTGGCCGTTCGCGAGTGCCGGCGTGAACACACAGGTCCGCGCGGCTTCGAGTGCCACCGCGTCAAGCATCGGCACGGAGCCCTTGGGCGCGATGATGGCTCGCTCCACATGGCCGTTGAGTCCCAGCAGCATGAGCACGCGCACCGTACCCTCGACGCCCGCGGAGCGGGCGAGGTCGGGATAGCGCGCTTCGGAGCAGCGGATGGGAACCGGGTATTCGTCCACGGGCACGAACTCGTTGGGCTCGGGGTCGCGGGCGACCGCAATGCCATCGATTCTGCCACTCGGGAGCAACGTGGAATGGTCGGGGCCTTCGGCGACAGGCGAGTCGGGAAGCACGGGCCCCTTCGAATCGTCCGGGGGCGCCTGCGGATCCGGGACGGGACGCGGGATGCGATCGGGCTCGAACGCCTGGCGCGACTGGGGTGCGATGCGCGGGGTCCGTACTTCGAGTTGGGGAGGGTCGTGGATCAGCGGCGGCAGGAACTCGATCGAACCCAGATCCACGATCTGCTCGGGGGATCGCGTGAACCCGTGGGTCAAGACCGCGCCGAAGACCACGACCAGGAACATCACACCCACGCTCGCCGTCATCGTCGAACGCGCGAGGCGTGCGGAGGCGCCCTCGATCAGCTCGGGTGCGCCGTAAGGCAGGAAGTCGGAGAGTGCCATGATCGGAGTACTCCCTTCCCGGTCGGTTCATTCCCGGCGCGGTGACTTCTCGCGCACCGGGATCACATGGGCCCGAACGACGAAGGGCGCGCCCCGCGGTATCGGGTACGCGCCCGGTCATCGACGGAGAGTGTCCGCTGGCGACCGCGAGGACGGAAGGGAATTGAGGACTTGGCTTCATACCGACCAGTTGGTATTGTGCTCGGTGGAGGGAGAACGCCTTGGCCGCCACCACTACCTACACCAGCGACTCCAGAACCCGACTGCTCGACGCCGCGCTCAAAGTCATCCGTGCCAAGGGCTACAGCGCCACGCGCGTCGAGGACATCTGCGAAGCGGCGGGCTTGAGCAAGGGCAGCTTCTTCCACCACTTCACGAGCAAGCAGCACTTCGCCGTGGAGGCCGCGGCACATTGGTCCTCGGTGACCGGCAGCCTGTTCGCCGCCGCGCCCTATCACGACCACGCCGATCCGCTCGACCGCGTGCTCGGTTACCTCGACTTTCGCAGAGCCATCCTGTGCCGCGAGGTCCCTGAGTTCACTTGCCTGGTGGGCACCATGGTGCAGGAGACGTACGACACCTGCCCCGCAATCCGCGAGGCCTGCGAACGAAGCATCAGTGGGCACGCGGCCGAGGTGGCGAAGGACCTGGAACTCGCCAAGCGACTTCATGCGCCGGACGCGACATGGATGGCCGAGAGCCTGGCGCTCTACACGCAGGCAGTATTGCAAGGAGCTTTCATCCTGGCGAAGGCCCGCAACGGGTCACGCGTCGCCGAGGATTGCCTCGATCACCTGAGGCGCTACGTCGAGATGCTGTTCCATCACCCACACCCGAGGAGTGACTCATGAGCACCACCACAACCGCGAAGGGCGTATTCATCTGGTACGAACTCGGTACCACCGACAGCAAGGCGGCAGAGCGGTTCTACTCGCAGGTGATCGGCTGGAAGACGCGGGACATGTCGGGTCCAAACGGCAGCTACACGATCCTCCACACACCGCATGCGGATGTCGGCGGCCTGATGGAGCTGCCTGCGGAGGCCCGCGCGGTTGGCGCCAAGCCCGGGTGGATGGCGTACATCGGCGTCGAGGACGTGGACGCGGTGACGGCCCGTGTGAAGGCGATGGCGGGATCCATCCTGCGCGCGCCGCAGGACATCCCCACCGTCGGACGCTTCTCCGTCGTCGCGGACCCGCACGGCGCCGTGTTCATGCTCATGACGCCGATCAGCAAGGAACCGCAGAAGACGGTGCCATCGAACACGCCTGGACATGTCGGTTGGCGGGAACTGCATGCCGGCGATCGAGCGGCGGCGTGGAAGTTCTACTCCGAGCTGTTCGGCTGGACCAAGGCCGACGCCATGGACATGGGCGCGCAGGGGGTCTACCAGACGTTCACCACGGGCGGGGAACCGCTCGGCGCCATGATGACGAAGATGCCGCAATCCCCGGCTGCCTTCTGGATGCTCTACTTCAATGTCGAATCGCTCGACGCAGGCCTTGCACGCGTCAAGGCCTCCGGCGGCACGACCATGTTCGAGCCCATGCAGGTGCCGGGCGGGAGCTGGATCGTGGGCTGTGTGGATCCGCAGGGTGCGATGTTCTCGCTCCTGTCCCAGAAGCGCTGACCACGCCACACCAGACCCAACCGAAACCGCCCGGTGGCATCCTGCCTCCGGGCGGTTCGTTCGCGCGGGCGTGAGCCTGAGTCCGGCTCGCGTCGCGCGGTTCGCTTCGTCGTCCCACGGGCACGGCAGCCCATGCCGTGCGCGTCAGCTCTCCGCGGCGCTCACCGCGTCCGCCAGCACCGTGGCGACATTGTTCGACACCTCGAAGAACCCGCCGGCCACCTGCCAGCGCTCTTCAGAGTCATTGGCCTCGCGCACGGTGAGCGTGCCGGTGGCGAGCGCGGTGACGAGCGCCGCGTGGTGCGCGAGCACACCCAAGTAGCCCTCGGTGCCGGGGACCTCGACATATTGCACGTCGCCCTCGAACACCGTCTTCTCGGGTGTCAGGAT
>JAHFBW010000111.1:8054-9363 GCA_023249845.1 Candidatus Eiseniibacteriota bacterium | reverse complement strand
CCCGCCGATTCAACCTTCAACGGTACGAGGATGCCGTCCACGAGCGCCGCTGGCAAGGTCGCGAAGCCGATTATCGCCAGGCGCTACTCGTTCCAGCGGGAGGGCATGATCCGAGCAGGCGTCCGCACGCACGGGTGCCACTGGGTCCGCTGGGTGGGCGCTCCGATCAGTCCCCGCCGCCGAATCCGAGCGTGAGGCCGACGTCGAAATAGGAGCCGCTGATGTCGAGCGGCATCGCGTGTCCTTTCGCGTCCGTGAGCGGTCCGGACTCCCACTCCCGCGAGTTCCCCTGGTCACCCCAGGTCGTGACGGTCAGCAGGCCGTCGAGTCGGCCGATGCGGCGGTACCGGTAGCCGATCCGGGTGTACACCGACAGATCCGCCGTCACCGGGCGCTCGTACCCTGTGAACGCGCCGAGCACGACACCGCTTCCTCTCCACGTTCCGGTCGCGATCTCCATGGACGGAAGCTGGGTGAAGGTATCGAGGAGGTGCGTCTGTTCTGTTCGATACGTGCCTCGCACGTAGCCGAGCTGAGCGCCAAAGTTCAGGCCGGGCGCCGAGGGCACCCAGAGCCCGAGCGTCCCCACGAGGTCCCATGCCTCGAAACGCGGTTCCTGTTCGAAGCTCTCGATCTCGGCAGCTTCTCCGGTCGAGGGATCGACGCTGAATACGCGCAGGGCCTCGTGCCGCACGGATCCGGCCTGCGAACTGACACCCAACCCGGCCGAGAAGATCTTCGTCAGTTGCATGTCCATCTCGATCCGGAAGTTCGGCGACCCGCCGAACGGCTCCCAGCGAGTGTCCTGAACGAGCGTGTCGGACAGGAACGCCTCGCGCGTGGCGCGGATGTCGTCGTTGACGCGAGTCAGAGTGAAAGTCGTGAACCCGGACGAACCGCGAAACGTGACTCGACCCGGGTCCGTTGCGGCGAGCGCGGGTGCTGAGGCGGCGAGCCCGAGCGCGACGAGAACAGTGACACGAAACTTCATTCGTCTCCTCCGAAAGGGCCCAGCGCGTGCGCCATGGCGGGGTCGCGCGACGGCCTGCGCGTGCGTTGAGCCTCCACTAGCGTACGCGTCGTGCCGGGCCCCGACAAGAGCATGCGGTTCGCGTGAATGTGAATTGGGAGCGGCACGCGACATGCGGGGCTCGGCCGCGCCCGGCGGCAGTTTCCGCTGGAGGCTCGCGTCGGGCGTCCACTATGCTTGAAGATGATCAGCGCCCCTCGCCAACGCGTGAGGCGACACCTACGAGCACGGACGCGCATTTCGACGGCCTGCGCCGTCGCGAGGACCCCCAACATGCGA
>JAHFBW010000111.1:0-8044 GCA_023249845.1 Candidatus Eiseniibacteriota bacterium | reverse complement strand
GTGCCGGCTCGCGCATCGCTTCGATCGCGATCGCCGTGGCCCTGTCCACCGGTTGCGGCAAAGTCGCCAAGTCCCCGACAGCTCCCGCGGCGGATCCTTCCGCCTCGGTGGCGCGGACCGGGACCGCACCCTCGGCTGCCGACACCCAGATTCCCCCTCCGTTCGCGCCATTCGATGCGGCCCGCTTCCACGCGTCCACCCGCATCGACAATCGCTGGCTCCCGCTCGTCCCAGGCACGCAGTTCGTGCTCGACGGCGTGGCGAACCGGGGTGGTGGCCTGCTCCCGCATCGCGTGATCTTCACCGTCACGGACGTCACCAAGGAGATCGCCGGCGTTCGCACCGTGGTGGTGTGGGATCAGGACATCACCGAGGGCGTGCTCGCGGAGGCCGAGCTGGCGTTTTTCGCCCAGGATGACGACGGCAACGTCTGGAGCATGGGCGAGTATCCCGAGGAATACACCGATGGCGTGTTCACTGGCGCTCCGAGCACCTGGATCCCGGGCATCGCGGGAGCATTGGCCGGGACCATGATGCCTGCCGAACCGGCACTCGGCTCGAGCTACTACCTGCAGGGCTACTCGCCCGGGATCGCGTTCCTGGACGAGGGCAAGGTCTTCCAGCTCGGACAGTCGACCTGCGTGCCTGCGGGCTGTTTCAACCAGGTGCTCATCACGGACGAGAAGAGCCCGCTCGATCCCAGCGGACATCAGCGCAAGTATTACGCGCCCGGTGTCGGCAACGTGCAGATCGGCGCTGTCGGCGATCCCGAGGGCGAGACGTTGCTGCTCACCGCCTACCGCAGGCTCACGGCCCGCGAGTTGCGTGAGGCTCGCCGCGCCGTGCTCAAGCTGGAGGCCCGTGCCTACCAGGTGAGCGAGGTCTACCAGCACACGGTTCCCGCTCAATGATGCGGAACGCCTGACAGGTGTCGCGCGCTTGCCCGGTCCGGCCAGGCTGGAATAACGTTTCCTCCGACTGTTCGCAGCGTCGTGCTTGCCCGCCGGGCAACCGCCGCGCGCAAGACGGGACGCCTCGGCGAGTGTCGGAGCCGCCCGACCCAACTCAGGGGGAAGCCGTGATGTCGCGTCTCAAGGTCACCAAGATGGAGTGCACCCACACCGTCGCAGCTGGGGATTGCACAGACTACCCGCAAACTGACGTGGTGGACCCGGCCGCGAAGATCACTTCCACGAAGATCTGCGATCGTGGCAGTGGACGGGTGCTCGACTGGTCCAGGATGCGTGCGTTGCAGCTCGTCGAATTCAAGCTCCGCACGCCACCTCCCCAGTCCGATGGGAACTGATCGCGAGCGTCCCCGCTCGATCCCGTCGCGCCGCGATCCCCGCGAGGGGGTTCCCAGAGCGGCGGGCTCGAGCCCGCTCCCGAGACTCTCCGCCATGGCCGCATCCTGAGACGGAATCGCTCGTGTCGACGCGGCCCGCCGAACCTTCCGCCTCATCCGAGGGCCGAACATGACGAGCGTTCCACAGGCAATCGTCCGACTGCTGTTCGCCGCGCTGCTCGTGCCAGCGTCGCTCGGCAATGTCCGGGCGTCCGAACCCGAGCCTGAGCAAGAGACCGAGGCGGCGCCGACCGAACGGCCCCGCCTCAAGGTCGGCGTGCTGCCGGTGGGGTTCACGCTCACGGGTCGGCTCGCGGATCCCGCGTGGTCGGCGGTCGCCGACTCGGTGGACCGGCTGACGACCATCGAGCCGCGTGTCGGAGAGGTCCCGACGGCGCGCACCATCGTCAAAGTGCTCGCGAACCCCTCGGAGATCGTGATCGGCGCGCGCTGCCTGGACCCCGAGCCAGCCGGCATCGTGGGCCACTCCAAGGCGCGCGATGCCATGCTCGACGAGGAGGACCACCTCACGCTCGTGCTCGACACGTTCATGGACGGCCGTTCTGGCTACGTGTTCGCCGTCAATCCTGTCGGCGCGCGGTTCGACGGACTCGTCACGGCGCAGGGCGAGGACGTGAACGCCAACTGGGACACGATCTGGGAGGCAAAGACCTGGCGCGACGACAATGGCTGGTCCGTCGAGATCCGCATCTCGGCCAAGAGCCTGGGGTTCGACCCCAAGCGCTCCGAGTGGGGGTTGAACGTGCAGCGCCACGTGCCGAGGCTGCTCGAGACGAGCCGCTGGGCGGGCGCCGACCGAGACTTCGAGGTCTACCAGACGAGCCGGTCCGGGATCATCACGGGGCTGCCGCGATTCGAGGTGGGCGCCGGATTGAGTATCCGGCCAGCGTTCGTGGGGCGCATGACGCGGCCCAACCCGCGTGAGTCCACCGACACCGACGGCCACGTGAGCCTCGACCTCTCGAAGACGCTCGGCCCCAACCTGCTCGCCTCGCTCACCGTGAACACCGACTTCGCCGAGACCGAGGTGGAGACCCGGCAGATCAACCTCACACGCTTCCCCATCTATTTCCCCGAGAAGCGCAGCTTCTTCCTCGCGGGATCCGACATCTTCGAGTTCGGCCTTGGCCTCGACGAGGAGACGCTGATCCCATTCTTCAGCCGGCGGATCGGACTGTTTGGGGTATCCGAGGAGGACCAGGCTGCGATCCCCATCGACGTCGGCGGCAAGGTGAGTGGCCGCGTGGGAAACACGAACCTCGGGGCACTTGTCGTGGGCACGCGCCGCGTGCGCAACCTGTTCCTGCCCGAAGAGGACCTCACGGTGCAGATCCCGCAGACCACGATGGGCGCCATCCGGGTCAAGCAGAACGTGCTCGAGGAGTCCTCCATGGGGCTGCTGGCGACGTTCGGCGACCAGGGCGGACGGCGGTCGAGCTGGATGGGCGGCGCGGACTTCACCTACCAGACGTCGAGCTTTCTCGAGGACAAGAACCTGCTCGTCGGGGCGTGGGGTCTGCTCACGGATCGGCAGGGGCTCCGCGGGGACAGGGGGGCCTACGGTTTCGCCGTGGACTTCCCAAACGACGAGGTGGACATGAGCTTCTCGTCCACGCGCCTCGGAAACGGCTTCGATCCCTCGCTCGGGTTCGTCGTCCGGAACGGCGTGCACATCTGGGACCTGAGCATGCTGTTCAGCCACCGGCCGAACTGGCCCGGCGTGCGTGAGGTCACGCAGGAGACGAAGTTCCGTGTGTTCAATCGTCCGGACAACAGCACGTGGACGAGCTACGAGATCTCGGCGCGGCCGCTCGACGTGCTGCTCCACAGCGGCGACCGGTTCGAGTTCTCGATCGAGCCGGAGGGCGACCGGCCCACCGACACCTTCTCCCTCACGGACAACGCCGACCTGCCCGCGGGCAGCTACGAGTGGACGCGCTACTCGGCCGGCTTGCGTTCGGCCGAGAAGCGCCGGGTGAACGCCCGCGTCTCGGTGACGAGCGGCCCCTACTACAACGGCGAACTCACGACGTTCGAGGCGGGGCTCGGCATCCGCCCCGCGTCATTCCTGACGCTCGAAGGAAGCCTCGAGCGGAACACCGGCGAAGTGACCGCAGTTGTCGAGGTGGGGAATCTCGAACTGCCCAGGGGCGTGGAGATCAAGGAGGAGCTGTTCGGGCTGCGCGTGGCCGTGAACCTGTCGTCGGACTTCCAGGTCACGAGCTTCACGCAGTACGACAACCAGAGCCGCGAGCTGGGCTCCAACAGCCGGCTCCGCTGGACATTCGCGCGGCAGGGAGACCTGTTCGTGGTCTACAACCACACGCTCAAGCGAGGTTTGGACAAGCGCTGGCGTTTCGAGTCGAACGAGCTTCCCGTGAAGCTGCAGTACACGTGGCGGTTCTGAGCCCGGGTGCTGACCTCGAACCGAACCTAGCGCAGCAGCACGGCCTTCCTGACGCCCGCGGCCGCCCGGCCGTTGACGAGCAGGTGCAGGAAGTAGGTGCCCGTAGGCAGTGACCGCCCGGCGTCGTCGCGGCCATCCCAGCGCACGCTCTGCTCGCCGGCGCCCACGAGCTCCGCGTCGAACCGGCGCACGAGCCGCCCGCTCACATCGCAGATCTCGAGCTCGACCTGCCCAGCCCGACCCAGTCGGATCGGAATGGATGTGGAGAGCCGGAACGGGTTCGGCTTCGCGGCGCCCATCACCGCCACCGCGCCTGAACCCGGCTCCCACGGCGCATCGGTCGTGGGCGTGCCCGAAAGGAACAGGATGTACAGCGCGCCGCGGTCGCCCCCGCCATCGTCGTCACCGCCCGCACCCACGGCGATGGTGACGCCGCTCGGGCCCGCGCCATCGAGGTCTCCCAGGAACCCCACCGCAGACCCGAACCCGTCGAGATCGTGGAGCGTCGCCGTGAACCCGCCCGTGGTGTTGCTGATCTTGCTCATCGACACGATGTTGCCCGTGCTGGCGAGGTGGAGCAGGTAGACTGCGCCGTGATCCAGGCCGCCGTCGTCGTCGCCCGACGCGGTGGCGGCGAGTGTCGCGACGCCCGCGCCGCCGGCGTCCATGTCGCCCAGGTTCTCGAGGTTGCCGCCGAACTCGTCGCCCGTCTCGAGCGTGGCGCTCAGGTTGCCCGCCAGCGAGCTGATCTTCTGGTGCGAGAGCACGACGCCGGCCTTGTTCAGGAACAGTACCCAGATGGCGCCGCGATCGAAGCCGCCGTCATCGTCGAACGTCGCGCCCACCGCCACGGCACGCACGCTGGGCCCGGCGCCGTCCAGGTCCCACAGGTTGGCGACCGCGCCGCCGAAGTCGTCGAAACTGGTGAGCTGACCGGTGAAGCCGCCCGCCAGGCTGCTGATCTTCTGGTTCGAAAGCACCAGACCGGCACGGGAGAGGAACATGATGTAGATGGCGCCTCGGTCCGTGCCGCCGTCGTCATCACCCACGGCACCGACCGCAATCGTCGCGGCGCTCGGACCCGCGCCGTCCAGGTCGCCAAGCCAGCTCACCGCGCCACCGAGCTCGTCCAGGCTGTCGATCGTGGCGACAAGCCCGCCCACGGTGCTGCTGATCTTCTGTTCGGCGATGACGTTGCCCGTGGCGTTCAGGAACAGGATGTAGACGGCGCCACGCCCGCCGCCGCCATCGTCGTCTCCCGGCGCGCCGACCGCGATCGCGGCGACGCTCGGGCCGGGACCGTCGAGATCGCCGAGGAACGCGACCGAGGTGCCGAACTCGTCGGTCAGGTCGAGCGGTCCGGTGAGCCCGCCGCCGGTGGCACTGATCTTCGTGTAGGACAGCACGTTTCCAGCGGTGTCGAAGAACAGGATGTAGACCGCGCCCTTATCCGTGCCACCGTCATCGTCCAGCGCAACGCCGGACGCGACCGCGTAGGCGCTGGGTCCCGCACCATCGAGGTCGCCGAGCCCGACCGCCGAGCCGCCAAACTCGTCGATGTTGTCGAGCGTCGCCGTGAACGTGCCCTGGGTGTCGCTCTGCTTCTTGAACGACAGCACGTTACCGATCTGGGCGGAGGCGGAGCCGGCCAAGATCGCGGCCCCAAGGAGAGCGGGGAGGAGCGCGGAAAGAGCGGGCCGAGGCGGCCGGGGCGTCACGACGTGCATGGAGAGTCCCCTCGTCGGGAGAGTTTCGCTTCGGGATTCGATCTCGTGGGGGAGGCGACCTGCCGTCCGGGGGGGTGGCTGGCCCTGGCATCCGCGGAGCGGACGTCTCGGGACTCCACCCTCGCGCCATCGCCCGGCCAGGCACGCGACTGGATCCCAAGTTCGCGTGGGAAGCGTATCAGTCGCCGAGCGCGACTCTCAATGAGAAACCGACTCTGGGGCCGTGGGAAAAGGGCCGGCTCCACGCCGCCCCGGGGAGGAGCGGCGTGGAGCGGGGCGATTCAGCGCCCGGGAAAGTGGGACACCATGATGCCGACTTCCGGGGCCCAGTCGGTGGCTTTCGCAGTCAGGCCGAACGCGTTGTTCAGTTTGAGATACGCGAAGTCCGCGAAGTGCCACTGCGCCTCGGTGACGAGGCTCAACTCGTCCTGCGCACCCTCGAATCCACCATAGAGTCGCCACGCCGGGGACACTCGCTTGAGGTACTCGAGCGCGTATTCACCGAGGTCCCAGGACTGACCGTCCAGCAAGTACTCCGCGCCCGCGCGCGCGGTGAACGTCCCCACGCGAGTCCCGCGAATCACCCCCACGCCGCCCTTGAACTCCCAGTCGGGTGTGGAGATGAACAGCTTGTCCTTCTGCTGAGGGGACACGGCCTCCAGGTAGGTGAAGAGCTCGGGCCGGCGCTCGGTCTCGTCGAGTACGCGAAGGCGGATCTGGCCCTCGACGTCGCCGGTGCCGGATTCTTCGATCACCGCCGGGGTGCCGGAGAGGTCGTCCGCGGCTTTCTCGAACCGGGCCGTGATCACCGCGGCCTCGAACTCGAGCGCCAGCCGGTCGGTGAGCCCGTAGCTCACGAGCAGGATGCCCTCGTGGGCCCGAAAGCTCCCGCGGAAGTCCTGTCCCGAGCCATAGCCCAGCTCCTCCGGCTTGTATTCCAGATTTCGGTCCCGGTAGTGCTCGTAGAAGGGATAGACAAGCAGTTCGCCCTCGCGGATGTAGGAGCCGAACATGGAAGTCGGCATGCCGGCGCCGCGGTCGAACTGGCGGTCCACGGCACCGGCCTGAGCATGGGCCAAAGGCGGCCCGTACGAGATCCAGCAGCCGATGCAGACGACGAGGACGGCGAATCGGGTCGACGATCTCATGGTTTCGGGCCCTCCGATCCAGAAGTGGAGATTGGCGAAGGCTCGCCGGCTGGGCGAGTATGCGACTTGGTTCGCGACCCCGGGAGGCCCCGATGCTACACCTCGACCGTCGCGCGCGCTGCCTGACCGCGCTCGCTCTCGTGACGACGCTCGTCATCGCGCGCGTCGCGAGCGGGATCGAGCCGACGATCGACCAGATGGTCTCGTTGCGCCGTGCCAGCGCCCCCGCGGTCTCGCCCGACGGGCGCTTCGTCGCCTACGCCGTGCGCGACACGGATTGGGTCGGGAACGCTTTCGTCACCCAGCTGTGGCTCGCGGACGCCACGACGGGGGAGACGCGGCAGCTGACGTTCGGGGCCAAGTCGACCCTGTCCCCGGCCTGGTCGCCCGACGGCGGGAAGCTCGCATTTCTCTCCGAACGCGGCGAGAAGCGACAGGTCTGGATGCTCGACATGCGCGGCGGCGAGGCCGAGAAGCTGACTGCGCACGAGGAGGGAGTGAACTCGTTCGCGTGGTCGCCCGACGGCCGGAGCCTTGCCTACGTGGCGCCGGAAGCGAAGTCGAAGGAGCGGAAGCAGCGCGAGGACCGCCTGGGGGAGCTCGAACGCGACGACGACCACGCATCTGCGAATCTATGGTTGCAGCCGATCGGCGGTCGCGCGAAGCGGCTGACCGAGGGGACGTGGGCGGTGGGCGGCGCGCGCTGGTCACCAGACGGCACGCGGCTCGCGTTCTCGCACAAGGTGTGGGACGCGCTGGCGGTGGACAGCACGTATGACTTGTCCGTGCTCGAGGTGGGCTCGGGTCGCGTCAGGCCGCTCGTCACCTGGAAAGGGCCGGATACGAACCCGGTGTGGTCGCCGGACGGCGAGGCCATCGCGTTCGAGACGTCGGGCGAACAGCCGGGCTCGTATTACGCGAACGGCTGGGTCGCCTTGGTGCCCGCGCGCGGAGGCACGCCGCGCGTGCTGACGCGCGAGTTCGACGAGGACGCGGGCCTTGTGGCGTGGACGCGCGCGAGCCTGTGGATGGAAGCCAGCCGCGGCATGGCGGCGTACCTGTACCGCCTGGATCCCGGGACTGGAGCGACGACGCGCGTGGCGCCGGAGGAGGGTTGGGCGGGCAGCGGATGGAACCTGTCACGCGACGGGCGCTGGTTGACCTGGGTGGCGGGCGACCCCGCGCACTATCCGGAGGTGTTCCTCGCGCGCGCGGGTGAACCGGGCCGCGCGCTCACCCGCCTGGGGGAGCAGCTCGAGGGGTGGACGCTCGGCGCCGCCGAGCGCGTGGAGTGGACGAGCCGGGACGGCGCCCGCATCGAGGGCGTGCTGCGAAAGCCCCCGGCTTGGTCGCCCGGCAGGCCGCGGCCGCTGTTCGTGGTCGTTCACGGCGGGCC
>JAHFBW010000395.1 GCA_023249845.1 Candidatus Eiseniibacteriota bacterium | reverse complement strand
AGGCCTGTTGCTCACGCTCGCGGCCAACGATGCGGCCGAGGTTGCACTCGAGCTAGAGCGCCTCGTGCGCTTGAAGGACCTTGCGGGAGCCCGCCGGCAGTTCCTGCTGCTCGAGGCTGAGCTGGCGCGCTTGATCCCCCAGCTCGAGGTGCTCCGGAAACGGGCGGCGTAGCCCCCGGGCAGGGCGGCCAGCGGCCGCCCACCTGCCCCGCAGCTACCTCACCAGCACCAGGTGCTGCGCCACATGTGTGCGCGCGCCCTCGAGCCGGGCCAGATACACGCCCGCGCCCGCTGCGTGTCCCGACTGGTCCAGCCCGTCCCAGCCCACGTCGTGGGGCCCGGCCGCGCAGGCGCCCTGCATCAGCACCCGCACGCGGCGGCCGCTCAGGTCGTAGAGCGAAAGCTCCAGCGCTTCGTCCGTGGCCAGCTCGAAGTGCAGGCGGGCAGTGCCCCGCGTCGGGTTCGGACGCCCGGCCAGTGCCACGCGCGCCTTGGAGCCAGCGCCCGGGACTCCCGCCTGGCGCGGCAGCCAGCCGACATCGCGGAACAGCGGCTCGGTCAGGTCCACACTGCTCGTCAGGTCGGGATTGATCGCCGGCTCCATGAGCAGGTTGGGGGTGGCCGAGACGTCGAAATGCGCAACGCTCGAGCCTTGGACGAACGGATTCGGCGCATACATGCGCACGTGGCCCGAGGGCGTGAGCCCGGCGAACTGCGTCGGAGACAGCCGCAGCGTCACCGCGGTCGGCCCACCCGCGATCGCCGCTTTGAGCGACGCGCCGGCGGCCTGCGCGATGGCGATGACCGGGATGGTGATGCTCGGGTCCGCGCCGCTCGGCGCGAACGATCCCGTGGTGTTGTTGACGAGGATGCAGCCGATCGCGCCCGCGTTCTGCGCGTTCTTCACCTTGATGACGAACGTGCAAAGGCCGCGGTCGATCACCGCGAGCTTTCCGGCGACGGCGGCGGCGTTCGTGAACGGCGCGTCGCAGCCGTCGCCGGTGGGCGCGAACGGATCCACCACCACGACGGCCTGCGCGCTCACCCCGGCCAGCGTCAGCGCGGCGCCGAACGGGGCGCTGTTGCCAGAGACGCTGCCGCTCCCGTACGGCACCACCAGCTCGGGCGCATGGGCCATGAACGGGGCGGCCGCCGCGGTCACCTCGGCACCGTCCCAGCTCAGGTTCCCGTCGTCGATGGCGGAGTCGACGATCTGCGCCGGCGTCATCTGGTCCCAGTGGAGCGCCATGGTCTCGTCGTACAGGAACCGGTCCCACACCGCCGGCATCGTGGGCGGCCCGAGGTAGTCCCCGGTGGCGCCGGAGGTGACCGTGCTGAAGCCCAGGCCGTGCGCGAACTCGTGCAGCAGCACCGCCAACAGGTCGATGCGCGTGCCCTCGTTGTGGTCGAAACCGTAGTACCAGCCCGAGCTTTGCAGGCATCCCGACTGCCCCAGGCTCGAGTTGAACGTCGCCCGGATGTCACTGCCGTTGTCGTCGGTGGACGGCGGCGTCAGGTCCCTGCCGGCCTGCTTGTTGGCCAGTGCCTCGTGATACCAGTAGTTCTGGAACTCGAAGTTCGGGTCGTTGAATTCCACGAAGCGCGGGCCGGCGGACCCGAGCACCGCGGTGGTCGCGGTGCAGAACAGCGGGTCGAACGCGGCCTGGATCTCGATCGGCACCGGCGAGGTGAGCAGCGCGCCCCACACGTTCGCGGCCTGCTGGAAGCAGTTGAGCCGCTGCTGGCCCAGCGTGGTGCCGGGATTCTCGCCCACCGGATTGACGTGGGTTCCGTCGTTGAAGCCCTCGCCCGGCGCGTCCGTGTTGATGATGGTGATCGTGGCCGAGGCCCGCGCCGGCGCGGCACCGGCCGCGAGCAGGAGCAGCGACAGCCCGGCACTCGCGAGCGCGCGGTGAAGCGAGATGACCCCACGCACGGCGACAGGCCGGCGTGCGGCGGCGTGCGCGATCACTTCTCGACTCGCACGAGGGTCTCGGGCGTCATGGTCTCCGGGCACGGCGCCAGTGCCCGCTGCATGAACCGCGCGGCGCCACGGCTGCCTTGCACGCAGGTCCACACGGGCAGACCGTGCGCGTTGAAGCTCACCACCGCGAAATCAGCCCAGCGGTCGTCGAGCGCTGCGCGGCCCGAACCATCCGGGCGCAGCGTCAGCTCGACGGGGGCGTCGTCCGCGACCGTCGAGCCCGGCGGGACTAACCCTGCCGCGGGCATGCCGAGCGTGCCGTCCACAGGGTCGATCGCGACGCGCAGCCCGGCGGCCGTCACTGGGACCGCGAATGGCGCCTGCCAGGAGCGCGGCTTCCACGCCACCAGCGCCGAGGCGCGCGCCGCGTGCGCTGCGGCAGCCACGCTCGAAGCCGGGCTCGGCGCAGCCCGGACGCTCCCGGCGGCGAGCGAGACCCCGAGCGTCGCCACGAGTGGCGCGGCGAGGGCGATACCACGACGGAACCGCATGCTCCCTCCCTGTCACGAACTCTTGCG
>JAHFBW010000110.1 GCA_023249845.1 Candidatus Eiseniibacteriota bacterium | reverse complement strand
CCGGTCCTTGCGCAACTCGCCGCGCAGCGTGTCCAGCACGGCGCGCTTGTCGGACTCCGACCCCATGTCGATGAAGTCGACGACAAGGAGGGGCTTCCCGCACGACCGCGGCGCAGAGCGGGCCGACCGCGGGGCAGCCGACTTCCGCAGACATGCGTGCCCGGGCGCGGGCGCCCGGGCGCATGTCCGACGCCCGGCGTCTACTCCGGGATGAAGTACCAGTTCATCGCGAACGCGACGTTGACGAAGTTGTAGTCGACGTTCTGGAGGTTCACTTGGTTGTAGTGGATCTGCGGTCCGATCGCGAACGAGCGTGCGACGCGGAACTCGTAGCCCGCCCCGAGCATCCAGCCGGTCCCGACCTCCCCCGACGTCCCGCCGCCAGCGCCCGCCCAGTGACCCTCGCCGACGCCGCCGCGCAGCACCAGACCCTCCGCCGGGAACACGGAGACCGCCGCGGTAGTGGTGCCAAGCGTGATGGCACTGCCATACGAAACGTCGACCCAGGTGTTGCTTTCGAGCCCGAGCGCGAACTTCGGATTCGGCGCGTACCCGAGGCGAAAGCCCCCGCCCCAACCACCCTCGCGTGAAGAGGTTGAACCTCCGCTGGACACCGCCGCCGTACCTCTCGCCAGGTCGAGACCCACGGTGAATCCTCCCCGGGTCTGCGGGTGAGCTTTAGCCATGATCGGCAGCATCGCTTCAAAGGCGGCGATGACTGCGATCACGCGTATGGCGCGGGTCCAGAAAGGAACGCACGAACGGTGGCGCGGAACAGACTTCGGCGGGTGTGATCTCACGTGGCGGCCTCCCCTGCGAACATCGTGGGATTTCACGAACCAGTGGTCGTTCGTCGCCCATCCAGGAGAGAGGGCAGTCGAGGCTCGGGGGGCCAAGGAGCCGAACGCCGGACGGGATACTACGCTGTCGTTGCGCTCAAGGGCAGCTCAATCGGGCGAGCCTCCATATTCGTGTCGCCAGGGATGAACGCGGAGGCGCGTCATGCGATCCATCGCGTTCGCCCCCGTTCTTGGACCGTGCCCCGCTCACGTCCCCGGCATGGCTGGTGGACGTTCCGGAACCTTCGCTTCGCTCACGTTCCGGGTACTGCTCCCACGACCTGCTTGGTCAGGTCCTGCTTCTTGTCGTTGAAGATGCGCATCTCGCCACGCTTCAACTGGGGGTCGTCCTTCAGGTCCACCTGGATCTTGAAGCGCTTCTCCAGCTCGGCGAAGCGGCGCGCCTCGGTCTCCACGAAGTAGAGCGCCAATTCGGGCGCGATCTTCACGGTGACGCGCTTGATACCCCCGAGCGCGGCGGTGCGGCGCAGCGCGCGCTCGAGCTTCACGAGCATCGTCTCGTTGCTCGGCACCTTGCCGAGGCCGCCGCAGGTCGGACAGTCCTCGGTGTAGTAGTGGAGCAGCGACGAGCGCTCGCGCTGGCGAGTCATCTCGACGAGGCCGAGATCCGACACGGCGAACGCCTTGGTGCGGGCGCGGTCCTTGCGCAGCTCGCCGCGCAGCGTGTCGAGCACGGCGCGCTTGTTGGACTCGGACTCCATATCGATGAAGTCCACGACGATGATGCCGCCGATGTCGCGCAGACGAAGCTGGCGCGGCACCTCGACCGCGGCCTCCATATTGGTGCGGAAGATGGTCTCTTCCTGGTTCTTCTTGCCGGTGAACCGGCCGGTGTTCACGTCCACCGCGACCAGCGCCTCGGCGTGGTCGATGCAGATGTAGCCGCCCTTCTTCAAGCCAACCTTGCGCTCGAACGTCTTCTCGATCTGCGGCTCGATGTCGAACGCGTCGAAGATGGGGTCTTTGCCCTTGTAGTGCTTGACGCGATCCGCCAGCTCGGGGCTCACGGCCTTCAGGTACTGCTCGATGTCCGCGTAGGAGTCGGCGTCGTCGATGAACACCTCCACGACGTCCTCCGTGAACAGGTCGCGGATCAGGCTCGCGGCCATTTCCAACTCGCGGTGCACGAGTGCCGGCGCGCGCGCGCCCGTCGCTTTCTTCTCGATCCGCTGCCACAGACGCCCGAGGTGCTTGATATCGGCCGCGTACTCGGCGTCGCCCTTCCCCTCACCCACCGTGCGCGCGATGACACCGACGTTCTTGGGCTTCAGGTCCGAGATGATGGCCTTGATCCGCTGGCGCTCGGCGCGCTCCTCGATGCGGCGCGACACGCCGATGTGATCCACCCCCGGCATGAGCACACAGAAGCGGCCCGGAAGGCTGATCTGCTGGGTCACGCGCGGACCCTTGGTGCCGATGGACTCCTTGGTGATCTGAACCAGGATCTCTTGGCCTTTCTTCAGGTGGTCCTCGATCTTCGGCACCGGGGCGCGGCGGCGGCGCTTGTGGTCGCCGGTGGCCTCGTCGGCGTCGGACAAGTCCTCGAGGGCCGAGAGCGACTCGGCGAGGTCCGAGGCGTGCAGGAACCCGGTCTTCGGCAGTCCCATGTCCACGAACGCGGACTGCATGCCGGGGAGCACGGCGTTCACCCGCGCCTTGTACACGTCGCCCACCGTGCGTCGCGACTCGGCGCGCTCCACGAACAGCTCGGCGAGCTCATCGTTCTCGAGGATGGCGACGCGGGTCTCGTAGGAATCCGCGTTGATGATGATGCGCTGCTTCACGTGCGTCCTTCCCGGACGCGCGAAATCAGGCGACCTGGGGTGCGGCCAGCAGGCGGAGCGGTTCCCACCGCTCCCCTCCCCGCTCCGCCCACAGCGCCGTGCGTTCCACGTCCACGGTGCGGGGGTCGGCTTCGGGGACCAGCAGTCCGAGGACGTCGTCGGGCCGGGCTGACGAGCGCAGGGTGAAGCGCAGGTGCAGGTCCAGCACCGCCGGAGCCTCCTCGAGGCTGGCATGCATCGCCGCGATCGAAGGTCGTGCGTCGAATTCGCGTGTCCTGTCCTCGCTCTTTCGCCGCACGATGACCACGTCGCGGGCCAGCAGGCTCGCGGCGCGCTCGTGCAGTTGCGAGTGCAGCTGGCCGGGACCGATCCCGGCTTCGGCGAGATAGCTGGCCGGGAACCGCACCCGGTAGCTCGCGCCCTCCAGCTGACTCATGAGCGAGGGAGTCTTGTAAAGGATGGGCTGGAAGCCGGTCACTCGGAGCCCGGTCGGCAGCACGGCGTTCAACCTCTCGGCGAGGTCCACGCCCGGCGGCCGCGACAGCTCCAGATCGAACACTTCAGCCCGTGAGCGAAATCCCAGCGGCAAAGGCGGCCCGAACGACATCTTGATGTGCGGGTGGTGCCCCTGGGTGAAAGCGAGCGACAGTCCGGAGCGGCGGAGAGCCCGCTCCCAACCGCGCATGAGATCCAGGTGCGAGAGGAAGCGCATCGCGGCGCCCTTCTCGAACTCCAGACGGAAACGCGTGCTCGTGGCCACGCCGCCCGCGGTCGCGGACGCGCCGTTCCTGCCCGTGGCACGGGCACGACGGCCGAACGCTGGCGCCGGAAGCGTGGCAAGGACCTGTTCGAGGTCCAGCTTGGGATGCGGCTGCTTGACCCATGGCCGCTGGTTGCAGTCCACGACACCGCAGGAGAAGCACACGTCCTCGAGACGGCAGTCGTCGAGGATGGCCGCCTGGTCGGCGCGGCGCTTGTCGCGCACGAGAAACTTCTTGGTGACGGGCGACTGGACGACGTCCCACGGCTGCTCGGCCTCGACATCACGCTCGATCAAGTAGCGCTCGGGATCGATCCGCTGCGAAGCGAATACGTCGAGCCAAGTGGCGAAGCGCAGGTGCTCGCTCCACGCGTCGAACCGGCAGCCGCGCCGGTAGGCCGACTCGATCACGGCGCCCAGCCGGCGGTCGCCGCGCGTGAAAACGCCCTCCAGCAGGCTGGTCTCGGCATCGCGGTACTTGAGCGTGATGGGCCTGCCCTTCACCGCATCGCGCAGCACCCCGAGCCGGCGGTTGAGTTCGGGCGTGTCCACCTGCGCCGCCCACGCGAATGGCGTGTGCGGCTTGGGCACGTGCGGCGAAACGCTCACCGTGACACGGAACGACGTGTGCCCCGCGTCACGCGCGGCCTGCCATGCCTTATGGCCGAGCGACAGGATGGCGCGCAGGTCGTCATCGGTCTCGGTCGGGAGCCCGCACATGAAGTAGAGCTTGGCGCCGGTGTAGCCCTCGCGCGCCGCCGTGGCCACCGAGGCGAGGAGCTCGGCCTCGGTGTGGTTCTTGTTGATGACGTCGCGCATGCGCTGGCTCCCCGCCTCGGGCGCCAGCGTGATGGTCCCCTTCTTCTGAGCCGCGATGCGGCGCGCCACGTCCACGGGAACGTTGTCCGGCCGCGTCGAGGGCAGCGAGAGCTGGACGCGCGACGGGCACAGGAGGTCGGCGAGCGTGTTCACCTGCTCCACGATCTGCGTGTGGTCGGTGGTGGAGAGCGAGATGAGCGAGACCTCTTCCAGGCCGGTGCCCTGGAGGCCGCGCAGCACCTCGGCCACCACCTGCTGCGCCGGCTTCTCGCGCACCGGCCGGTTGATCATGCCCGCCTGGCAGAAGCGGCAGCCGCGCGTGCAGCCGCGCATGACTTCCACCGACAGCCGGTCGTGAGTGATCTCGCCCACGGGCACGAGCGGCATGGGCGGGTAGTACTCGGCCTTCAGCTCCTTCACGTACGCCGACCACACACGCTCGGGGAAGCCGGGGCGCGCGCGCGGCACCTGCCAGCCCTCGGCCGTGGTCTCGGTGTCGTAGCCCGACGGCACGTACGTGCCCGGCACGTGCGCCAGCCGGCGCAGCAGCGTCGGGCGCGACCAGCATTCGCGCTTGCCCTGCTTCACCAGATCCACGACGCGATGGATCACCTCTTCGCCGTCGCCGATCACGAACGCGTCGATGAACTCCGCCATCGGCTCGGGGCTGAACGCCTGGGCGCCGCCGGCGATGATGAGCGGGTGGCGCGCGTCGCGCGCCACGCTTTTCAGTGGCAGCCCGGCGAGCTCGAGCATCATGAGCACGTTCGTGTACTGGAGCTCGTACTGGAGCGAGAACCCGAGCACGTCGAAGCGCGACGCGGGCGCATGCGAGTCCTGCGAGAACAGCGGGATCCCGAGCCGGCGCATCTCGGCCTCGGCGTCCGGCCACGGCGCGAACGCGAACTCGCACGCGGTATCGGCGCGGGCGTTCAGCACATGGTGCAGGATGCGGATGCCGAGGTTGGAGAGCCCGATCTCGTAGGCGTCGGGGAACGCGATCATGACGCGCACTTCGGCGGCGTCGAGCGACTTGGCCGGCTCGCCCGTCGCGTGCCCCAGATAGCGATTGGGCTTGGAGACGCGCGGCAGCAGCTGATGCTCGATGAGTTCCCGAACCGGGACCGTCATGGAGTGGGGTGTTTCTCCGTGGGGCAGCGGGACCGCGGTGGGATCGAACCACCGCGAGGGCCGGCGGCGCGCGAGCGCCCGGGAGGCGCCGTTCCCAGGGCGCCTCCACCTGCCGGATGAGAACTCAAGGTAGCACGGCGCCGGAGTCGCGTGCCACCGGCGCCGCGCCCGCAAACCGTTGCGCCAGAGTCCGCTTGAGGGTGCGCGAGCCGGGAGCCGGCCGCGGGCGCGGCCGACGCGGGTCTGCTACTTTGCCGTGAATCCCGCCCATGCCCGCACGCAGGGAATGCCCCGCATGAAGGTCTCCGACCGCACCTACTTCACGCTCAAGCGGCTGCACTCGCTCACCGGCGTCGTTCCGGTGGGCCTGTTCCTGCTCGAGCACCTGTGGACGAACGCGCGCGCCCTCCAGGGTCCCGAGGCGTTCGACCAGGCCGCCGCCGACCTGGCGCGATTGCCGTTCGTGGTGCTGATCGAAGCGTTCGGGATCTGGCTGCCCATCCTGTTCCACATGGTGCTCGGCATCCTGATCACCACCACGGCGCAGGCGAACCTCGGCAAGCACGGCTACGCGCGCAACTGGCAGTACGTGCTCCAGCGCGCGAGCGGGATCCTACTCGTGTTCTACCTCTTCTATCACACGTGGGCGCTGCGCTTCGCGGGCGGTTATCTCACGTCGTCGAGTCCGTACCACTACGTGAACGAGCACCTGGCGAACCCGGCGGTGATGGCGTTCTACGTGCTGGGGACACTCGCGGCCTGCTACCACTTCGGGAACGGGCTGTTCGGGTTCGCCATCCATTGGGGCATCGCGACCGGTCGCGGCGCGCAGAACGCGGCGGCTCGCCTGGGACTGCTCGTGTTCCTGGCGCTGTCCGCGCTGGGACTGGCCGCGCTGCTCGGCTTCCGCGGCCTGCGGCTCGACTTCCTTCAGAAACCGCACGCGCAGGAGCACGGCACGATCGTGCTCTCCGGAGGCTCACGCTGATGACCGCTCCGCGCGTGGCCGTGGTGGGCGGCGGGCTCGCCGGCCTGATGACCACGATCAAGCTGGCCGAGGCTGGCGTCGCCGTGGACCTGTTCTCGATCGTGCCGGTCAAGCGGTCGCACTCGGTGTGCGCGCAGGGCGGCATCAACGGCGCCGTGAACGTGAAGGGCGAGAACGATTCGCCGGAGATCCACTTCGCCGATACGTGCCGGGGCGGCGACTTCCTCGCCCACCAGCCGCCGGTGAAAGGCATGTGCTACGCAGCACCCGGCGTCATCTACCTGTTCGACCGCATGGGCGTCACGTTCAATCGAACGCCCGAGGGGCTGCTCGACTTCCGCCGCTTCGGCGGCACGCTCCACCACCGCACCGCGTTCGCCGGCGCCACGACGGGCCAGCAGCTGCTCTACGCGCTCGACGAGCAGGTGCGCCGGCACGAGGCGGCGGGCGTGGTCAAGAAGTACGAGGGCTGGGAGTTCGTCGGGCTGGTGCGGGATGACGCCGGGCGGTGCGTGGGGCTCACAGCGCTCGATCTGCGCAGTATGAAGCCGCGCGCGTTCGGCGCCGCGGCGGTGGTCATGGCCACGGGCGGACCCGGGCTCATGTTCGGACGCAGCACCAACTCCATCATCAACTCGGGCTCGGCCGCCGCCGCCGCGTACATGGACGGCGCCGACTACGCCAACGGCGAGTTCATCCAGATCCATCCCACCGCCATCCCTGGCATGGACAAGCTTCGACTGATGAGCGAGTCGGCGCGCGGCGAGGGCGGACGCGTGTGGGTGCCGAAGCGCGCCGGCGATGATCGCGCGCCGGCGTCCATCCCCGACGTCGAGCGCTGGTACTTCCTCGAGGAGAAGTACCCCAAGTACAAGAACCTCGTGCCACGCGACGTCGCGAGCCGCGAGATCCATCATGTGTGTGTGGAGCTGGGACTCGGCGTCGGCGGCGACATGGCCGTCTACCTGGACCTGACGCAAGTGCCGCGTGAGACGCTCAAGCGAAAGCTCGAGGGAATCCTCGAGATCTACGAGAAGTTCACGGGCGACGACCCGTGCACAACGCCGATGAAGATCTACCCGGCGGTGCACTACTCGATGGGCGGGCTGTGGGTGGACTACGAACGCACGAGCGACGGGTTCGTTAACCTGTCGAGCTCCCGGAATCAGGCCACGAACGTGCCAGGGCTCTACGCGGTCGGCGAGTGCGAGTACCAGTACCACGGCGCGAATCGACTCGGCGCCAACTCGCTCTTGTCCTGCGTCTATGCCGGCCAGGTCGCGGGACCCGCGGTGCTCGCGTGGCTCGGCGCGTCGAAGCACGCGGGCGAGACGCCGTCATCGCTGCTCGAAGCCTCGGAGCGGAAGTGGAGCGAGCGCTTCGCCGACCTGGGCAGGCGCGACGGGCCCGAGAACCCGTACCGGTTGGCGGACGAGCTCGGGAAGGTGATGCTGGAGCACGTCACCATCGTTCGTGACAACAACAAGTTGCGCGAGACCGATGCCAAGCTGCTCGAACTCACCGAGCGCTGGCACAAGGCGGGCGTGCTGGACCAGGGCACGTGGGCCAACGCGCCGCTGTCGTTCCTGAACCAGCTCTGGAACATGCTGCAACTGGCGCGCGTGGTGACGCTGGGCGCGCTCGCGCGCGACGAGAGCCGCGGCGCGCATTACAAGCCGGAGTTCCCCAAGCGCGACGACGTGAACTGGTTGAAGACCACGGTGGCCTCGTTCACGCCCGAACGACCGCGCCTTCGCTACGACCCGGTGGACGTGTCGCTCTACGCGCCGGTCGAACGCCGGTACGACTAGGGATGGCCATGGCAAGCAAGAGCATCGAGCTGCGCATCAAGCGCCAGGATTCCCCCACGGGCCGTTCCCGCTGGGAGGAGTTCGCGCTGCCGTGGCAGGCCAACATGAACGTGGTCTCGTGCCTGATGGAGATCCGCAAGAGCCCGGTCACGCGCGACGGCAAGCCCACGACGCCCGTGCACTGGGAGGCGTCGTGCCTCGAGGAGGTGTGCGGCTCGTGCACCATGCTCGTGAACGGCAAGCCGCGGCAGTCGTGCACGGCGCTGATCGACTCGCTCGGCGACGGCCCGGTGACGCTCGAGCCGCTCACCAAGTTCCCGGTCGTTCGCGATCTCCAGGTGGACCGCTCGCCGATGTTCGATGCGTTGAAGCGCGTCAAGGCGTGGATCCCGATCGACGGCTCGTACGACTTGGGGCCCGGACCACGTCTCTCGCCCGCCGAGCAGGAGGTGAGCTACGCGTTCTCGCGCTGCATGACCTGCGGCTGCTGCATGGAGGTGTGCCCGCAGTACAACGACAAGTCCGACTTCATCGGCCCCGCGCCGATCGCCCAGGTGCGCCTGTTCAACAGCCATCCCACGGGCCGCATGAACGCGCGTGAGCGGCTGGAGGAGATCATGGGCAAGGGCGGCCTCGTGGATTGCGGGAACGCCCAGCTCTGCGTGGAGGTCTGCCCCAAGGAGATCCCGCTCACCGAGGCGTTCGGAGAGCTGGGGCGGCAGACCACGCTGCTCTGGCTCAAGCAGTTGTTCGGCCGGTGAGCATGGCCCCGTGGCAGGCGCGGCGATGAGCGAAGCGAAGACGGCGCAATGAGCGAAGCGAAGAGCTTTCAAACGGAACGCCGCGCTGGCTCGGGCGGTGTGGCGCGCGCGTTCCTGGACGAGCTCGAGCGCTTCGTCCTGACCGATCGCAGCGCTGATTCGCCTGCCTTGCGTGCGGCACTTCTGGCGTGGCTCCGCGCTGCGCAGGCGGCGCAGCCGAGCATGGCGCTTGTCCACCAACTCGCGGCGCGGGCGCTGTCGATCGCGGACACGTCGGTGGCGCGCGGCGACAAGGTGCATGACCTGCGAACGCACGTGGCCGCGAGCTGCGACGCCGAGCGCGACGACCTGGCGCGCGCCGTGCGCGACGCCGCCAAGCTGGCCGCGCAGCTCGACACCGCACGCCAGCCGTGGATCGCGACGCTGTCGGCGAGCGAGGGCGTGCTGGCGGCACTCAAGCTCCTCGCCGACGAGGGTAGGAAGCCGCGCGTGCTGGTGGCCGAGAGTCGGCCGCAGCTCGAGGG
>JAHFBW010000109.1 GCA_023249845.1 Candidatus Eiseniibacteriota bacterium | reverse complement strand
CCGAACGGCACGCCGGTCCGCTGCCGGCGCGCGCCTCGCGGTCCGTTCTTGAGCACGACTTCACGCGCCCCTAACCTTCGCCCCCTGCCTTACCCATGTCGCGCGTGCCGCCCGCAGATCCTGTGCCCGCCGCGCCCTGTCGCTCGTTCCCTGAGGTGATCCCGATGCCCCGATCGCTCCACCCGCTCCGTCCCGAGTCGCTGTCGCGCCCACGTGTCGCGGCGTGGTTCGCCGCCCTCGCGACGCTGTCGCTCGCGAACGCCCAACTCACGAGCGCGGCCACTCCGCGCGTTCACGCCATCCGCAACGCGCGCATCGTCGTAGCGCCCGGCCAGGTCATCGCACGGGGCACGGTGGTGATGCGAGATGGGCTCATCACGGCGGTGGGCGCCAACGTGCCGATCCCCGCGGACGCGCGCGTCTGGGAGGGTGACAGCCTCACGGTGTATGCGGGCTTGATCGACGCGTTCGTGATGCCAGCTGCACCCGCGACGGGTGGCGGTGGCGGCGGCCCGTTCGGTGGCGCGCGCCCCGCGGCCGCGGAGCCGCCACGCGGCGCCGTGCACGAGCTCGCGGGCTTTCGCGCCGAGACGCGCGTCGTGCAGTCGCTGCCGCTCGAGAGCGCGCAGCTCGAAGCGCTGCGCGCGGCCGGTTTCGCGGCGGCGCAGGTGGCGCCCCGGCAGGGGATCGTGCGCGGTAGCAGCGCGGTCGTGGGGCTCGGTAGCGCCGGCGCCAACGCGAGCGTCGTGCGGGCCGACGTGGCGCAGGTCATGGCACTCGACCCCAACCGCGGCAACCAGTTCCCGGGCTCGCTGATGGGCGTGATCGCGACGCTTCGCCAGGTGTTCCTGGACGCCAAGTGGTATCGCGACGCCAGCACGGCGGCGGCCCGGCGTCCCGGCACCGAGCGCGTGCCCGAGAATCTGTCGTGGGCGGCACTCCAACCCGTGATCTCGGGCGAGCAGCCCGTGCTGTTCGTGGCGGACGAGATGCTCGAGGTGCTGCAGGCCTCGAAGATCGGGCACGAGGCGGGCGTGGCCGCGAGCATCGTGACCGCGGGTGACGAGTACAAGCGCCTCGCGCAAGTGGCGGCCACGGGTCGCGCACTGGTGGTGCCGGTCAACTTCCCCGACCCGCCCGACGTGGCGGACGACGCCACCGCCATCGAGGTGCGCACCGAGGAACTGCGCAACTGGCAGGCCGCGCCCTCGAACCCCGGCCAGCTCGCCAAGGCGGGCGTGACGTTCTCGCTCACCGCAAACGGCCTGAAGGACGTGAAGAACTTCCGCGACATGGTGCGGAAGGCGATCGAGCGCGGGCTCTCGGAAGACGCGGCATTGGCGGCGGTCACCACGACGCCGGCGCGTATGCTCGGGGTCCAGGGCAAGCTCGGCATGATCGCGCCCGGCGCCATCGCGAACCTGACCGTGACGCGCGGCGCGCTGTTCGCCGAAGGCTCCAAGGTGCGCGAGGTGTGGGTGGATGGCGCGCGCTACGAGGCGGCGAAGGACGAGACCTCGCCGAAGGGGGAATGGTCGTTCTCCACAGGCGGCCGCGCCGCCGCGCTGTCGGTGAAGGCGGACAAGGACACCTCGGCCACGCTGATCATGGGCGCGGACACGGTGAAGGCCACGAATGTCCGGCTGGACGAGAAGCGCCTGCGCCTCACGGTGACGATCGGCGGTCAGGCCCAGGACTTCGACTTGACTGCCGCGAACGATGCGCTCACGGGCACGGCCAACGATGGCCGGAAGTCGGTCGCGGTGAACGCGACGCCCAAGAAGGAGGACAAGCCGGCGAAGAAGCCGGAGCCCCCGGTGGCGGTGCCGGTCGTGATGGGCAACACCGAGGCGTGGCGCGCGTCCAAGCCGGCGCAGCCCGCCGCGGTGCTGGTGCGAAACGCCACCGTATGGACGTCGGGGCCTGCCGGCATCCTCGAACACGCCGACCTGCTCGTCCGAAACGGCAGGATCGCCGCGGTGGGCAGGAATCTCTCGGCGCCGTCGGGCGCGATGATCGTGGACGGCGCGGGCAAGCACGTGGCGCCTGGCATCATCGACGAGCACAGCCACTCCGCCGTGCTCGGCAACGTCAACGAGTGCACGAACAGCGTGACATGTGAGGTCCGCATCCAGGACGTCATCAACTCGGAGAGCACGAACCTCTACCGCCAGCTCGCGGGTGGCGGCACCATGATGCACCTGCTCCACGGCTCGTGTAACGCGATCGGCGGGCAGTGCGCGGTGATCAAGAACAAGTGGGGCGCGCCGCCCGACGAGCTCTTCTATTCGCCCGCGCCGCCCACGGTGAAGTTCGCGCTCGGCGAGAACCCGAAGCAGGCGAACTTCGGCGCGGACCGCACGAGCCGCTACCCCAAGACCCGCGCCGGCGTGGAGCAGACCATCCGCGAGGCGTTCACGCGCGCGCAGGACTACGACCGCTCGTTCGCCGAGTTCCGCGCCGGCAAGCGGTCGCTCCCGCCGCGGGTCGACCTACAGCTCGACGCGCTGTCCGAGATCATCCATGGCAAGCGGCTCATCCACTGCCACAGCTACCGGCAGGACGAGATCCTCATGCTCATGCGGCTCACGGAGTCGTTCGGGTTCCGCGTCAACACGTTCACGCACATCCTCGAGGGCTACAAGGTGGCCGACGAGATGGCGGCGCACGGCGCCTCGGGCATGGGGTTCACGGACTGGTGGGGCTACAAACAGGAGGTCATCGACGCGATTCCCTGGAACGGCTATCTCATGTGGGATCGCGGCGTGAACGTGGGCTTCAACTCCGACAGCGACGAGCTGGCAAGGCGGCTGAACACCGAGGCCGCGAAGGCCATCAAGTACGGCGGCGTGCCGCGCGAGGAGGCGCTCAAGATGGTGACGCTGAATCCCGCGAAGTCGCTCAAGATCGACGAGCGCGTGGGCTCGCTCGAAGTGGGCAAGGACGCGGACTTCGCGATCTGGAGCGGCGAGCCGCTGTCGCCATACTCGGTGTGCGAGCAGACGTGGATCGAGGGCCGCAAGTACTTCGACCGGGCCCTGGACGCGGCCGGTCGGGGCGAGCTCGCGAAGGAGCGCGCCGCGCTCGTCGCGGCGGCAAGAGCCGCGAAGCAGGAGGCCGGCGCCCCGAAGGGCGGGCGCGGCAACTGGCCGCCTCGCTACCTCGAGGACACCGACCAGAGCGGCAACGACTGCGGCGGCCACCTGGGCCAGGGCATGCCGTTCGTGGGCGAGGCCGATCGCCGTGCCCGCCAGGCGGGAGGAGAGGAGGGTTCGCGATGATCCGCACGATCCGAAGCACTCGCTGTGTCCTCCTGGGCGCGCTGGCGATCACGTTCCTGCACGCGGGCGTCGCCCGCGCCGAGGTGCTGGCCTTGACGGGCGGCACGGTGCATCCCGTGAGCGGGCCGGCCATTCCCAACGGCACGGTTCTGGTGGACGGTGCCAAGATCAGCGCCGTGGGCGCCGGTCTCGCGGTGCCCGCGGGCGCGCGCGTCGTGGACTGCGTCGGCAAGCATGTCTATCCGGGGTTCGTGCACGCGAACACCATGCTCGGGCTCCACGAGATCTCCACCATCCAGGGCTCGGACGACACGCAGGAGACGGGGCTGGTCAATCCCAACCAGCGCGCCGAGGTGATGTACAACCCCGACAGCGACTTCCTCGCGGTGGCGAGATTGAACGGCATCACCAGCGTGCTCACGATTCCCGGCGGCGGCAGCGTGCGTGGCACTTCGGCGCTCATGCACCTGGATGGCTGGACGCAGGAGGACATCACGGTGAAGGCGCCGGTGGCGCTGCACGTCCAGTGGCCCAACATGACGCCGCAGCGCGGGTTCTTCGTCCAGCGCACTGACGAGGAACAGGCGAAGGACCGCGACGACGCCATCCGCGTCATCTCCGACGCGTTCGACGACGGGCGGGCGTACATGAAGGCTCGTGATGCCGAGAAGACCGCGGGCGTGCCGCGTCACGACGCGGACGTGCGCTGGGAGGGTATGCGCCGAGCGTTGAAGGGCGAGATCCCGGTGGTGTTCCACTGCGACGCGCTGTCGCAGATCCGCGCCGTGCTCAAGTTCTGCGACAAGCAGCAGTTGACCAACGTCATCCTGCTCGGCGGCTACGACGCACCACGCGTGGCCGACGAACTCAAGCGTCGCGACATCGCCGTGATCGTGGCGGGTGTGCTCTCCATGCCGCGGCGCGGCGACGAGCCCTACGACGGGGCGTTCGCCGTGGCGGGCGAGCTCGCGAGGTCCGGCGTGCGCTTCTGCATCACGGACGAGGGCGGCGGCGGTGCTTCGTACAACGCTCGCAACCTGCCTCAGCACGCCGCCATGGCGGCGGCGTTCGGCCTGGACCGTGACGAAGCGTTGAAGGCGGTGACGCTCTACCCCGCGAGCATCCTGGGCGTGGGCGACCAGGTCGGCTCCATCGAACCCGGCAAGCTCGCGGACCTCCAGATCACGGACGGTGACCCGCTCGAGGTGGCCACGCACTGCGAGCAGGTGCTGATCAAGGGCAAGCTCGTCCCCATGGAGTCGCGACAGACGCGGTTGTTCCACAAGTACGACGAGCGTCCACGAGGCGCCCTGGCGCGCAAGCACTGAGTTTCCGCCGCCATTCCAAAGAAGTCGGAACGAGGCGCCGTGAGCAATCGAGGCGCCTCTTCTTATGTACTCGCGGCGGGTGAGATGGCGCAGCGGGGTCCCGTGCATGGGGCAATCGGCGCAGCGTCGCGGACGCGGACGCGTCGTGCCGAGCCCGCCCGCGAGCCCGAGACACGCGTTCTCGCCGCGATCTACGCGGTCCGCACGTGCGTCTCGCCGCGACGAACACCGCGGACTCGATGGCACAGGCCCTGCAATGACATTCCAGTGGGCAATGTCGCAGGCGTCCCGCCGCACGCCGGCCTGGCAGTCTGGCGTGCACGGGACGAATGGCATGGTTCAGTCCGGCACTTCCTCCCCCACGGGCGCCGGACGGTGCGAGAGGCTCCGGACCTCCCTCCGGGGCCTTCTTGCTTGGGTGCCGAGCGATGTCCATGCTCGCCGGCCATGGACTCCGAACGCGACACCGGCGCCGTCTCCGCGGAACCCGGCACCGCCCCGGGCGTGGCGCGCGACGACCGCGTGCACACTTTCCACGCGCCCGGCATCACGGTGACGTGGTCGCGCACGCGGTGCACGCACGCCGCGGAGTGCGTCATGCACCTGCCCAGCGTGTTCGAGCCTGGACGCCGGCCGTGGGTGGACGCGACGCAGGCCTCGGCCGACGCCATCGCGCGTGTGGTCGCGCGCTGCCCTACCGGCTCGCTCCATTTCGAGCGCAGCGATGGTGGCGAAGCCGAGCCGACGCCCGCGGTGAACACCGTGTTCGTCTCGCGCCACGGTCCGCTGCTCTTGCGCGGAGACATCGAGGTGCGGGACGAGGACGGCAACGTGCTGTTGCGTGACATCCGTGTGGCGCTCTGCCGCTGCGGCAAGACGAAGAACCGGCCGCTGTGCGACAACTCGCACCAGGAGGAGCGCTTCCGCGAGCCCGGCGCCATCACCACACCCGAACGCGTGGAGGATCCAGAAACCGACGAGTCGGGGCTACGCGTGATTCCGCACCACAAAGGCTCGCTCGAACTCGCCGGCGCGTTTGCGATCAGCAGCGCCGACGGCCAGGTGATGCTCGCGGGCACCCGGACCAAGCTCTGCCGCTGCGGCACGTCAGCGGCGAAGCCGTTCTGCGACGGCTCGCACAAGAAGCTGCCGGGCTACGGGGAGTAGCGAGCGGAGCGGCTCGTTGATCCGCGCCATTCCCGGTGAGGTGACGGAAGACCCCCGGTCGAGCCGGGTGCGTCGCACCCGAGCGGCACGCGGTGCCTTCAAGCCGCCGGCGCCCCCTCCGCCATCTTCTCGAAGAACGCGCTCGCCTCGCCGGGATCCGGTCGCGTGAGCACGTACTTCGCCACGAACTCCTCGGCGTCGGGGAACCCCGCCGCGTGCGTGTCGTCCGCGACGCGTGACACGTCGAACGCCGTGTGCCGGAGCGAGACGTCGGGGCCGAACATCGCCCAATATGCGCCGGGCTCCGAGGCGTACGCCATACCGACGCTGCCGGGGTTCACCCAGCGGCGACCGAGCGCCACGCGGTCGTACTGGACATGCGTGTGCCCGGAGACGATGCAGCGATGCTCATCGCCCGCGAGCGCGGCGCGCAACCTTGGCTCGGGGGAGAGCCGCGTGAGGATCTCGTCGTCGCGCCGCGGCGAGCCATGGCAGAAGCGCACACGCCCGAGGCCCGCCACCTCCAGCGACACGCTCGTCGGCAGCGACGCGAGCAGCCGGAGCTGCTCCGGCGTGCAGCGCGCGGCGGCCCAGCGTGTGCGCTCGCCCCACGCCGATGCTGCGGCGCCCGGCACCGGAGCGGCCATCTCGCGATCGCAATTGCCGCGGATGAACGTCACGTGATCGCCGAGCGCCAGCAGGCGATCGAGCGTCTCTCGCGGCATCGGGCCCAACGCGACGTCGCCGCCCACCAGGATTCGATCGGGCGCCTCGCGCTCGACCTCGGCGAGCACGGCGTCGAGCGCTCGCAGGTTGCCGTGGATGTCGTAGAGCGCGGCGATGCGCATGGCGTTCAGCCTCAGAACGTGACGCGAGCGTGGCTGCGGTTCCGCGGACGGGCGGCCATCCTGGCCCCGCACTCGGGTGCCCCGCCACCCTCGCGCGCACCGCTACGGACCGCAAGCCGCGCTGGTCGCGCAAGGCCCAGCGCTGGGAGGCGTCGCGCGCATCCGCGCGTGGTGTCCCGGGTACGCTGCCCGCGTTCGATCGGTGCCAGGGTGCCTCGCACCCCGCGCGAGCTTGAGCCCGATCGAGATCCCACCACGGACGGTCCGGGGCCTTGGAAGCCCCTTACTCACCGGCGCGCGTCGTGCGCGACCGGACCCGTAGGAGAACGCGATATGCCCACGGTCACGACGCACGCTCCCGGCACGTTCAACTGGCCCGAGCTCGCCACCAGCGACCCGAACGCGGCGAAGAAGTTCTACACGACGCTGTTCGGCTGGCAGTACAAGGACCAGGACATGGGCCCGCAAGGCGTGTACACGATCTTCACGCGCGAAGGTGCGGATTGCGCCGCCGTCTACACGATGGACGCGGGCCAGGCCAGCACCGGCACGCCGCCCTACTGGGGCACGTACATCACCGTCGAAGACGCCGACGCTGCGGCCGCCAAGGCCAAGTCGCTCGGCGGCACCGTGCTCATGGAGCCGTTCGACGTGATGGAGCACGGGCGCATGGCGGTGATCACCGATCCGCAGGGCGCAACATTCTGCGTGTGGCAGGCCAAGAAGCACATCGGCATCCTCGTCCATGGCGAGCCCGGCTCGCTCGGCTGGACGCAGCTGAATGCCAAGGACACCGGAGTGGCGAAGAAGTTCTACAGCGAGCTGATCGGCTGGAAGGTGCAGGACGACGCGATGCCGGCCGAGATGGGCGGCGGCCACTACACCACATGGCTCAAGGCCGACGGGCCCGCGGGCGGCATGATGGCGATGCCTCCCGGCGTGGGCGCGCCCTCGCACTGGTTGCCCTACTTCGCGGTGACCAACGTGGACGCGACGTCGAAGCAGGCGTCATCGTTGGGCGCCACGACGCACGTGCCGCCTACGGACATCCCCGGCACCGGGCGGTTTGCCGTGCTCGGCGATCCGCAGGGCGCGGTGTTCGCCGTGTTGACGTTCACGAAGACCTGAGTCGCGACGACCGGACACCCCCGGGGCAGGACCCGCGCCCGGCCGCGAAGCAGCGGTCGGGCGCGGACATTCGCGCTCGCTTACACTGACCCACCTTCCGGCGCCATGGCGCCAGTCCACCCCCTTTCGGAGGCCGCCGCGTGCATCGCTCCCGCCCCGTCCCCGTGCGCCGCGCTGCGCCGCTCGTCGCGGCCGCGTTCATGCTGATCGCCGCGTTCGCCGTGAACCCCGCGCTCGCCGGGCCCGCCCACTTCGACTTCTACGCGCGCGGGCCCTACGCGGCAGGCGTACCGAAGCCCGCGGACGTGCTCGGCTACGCGCCCGGCACGTTCCACACCACGTGGGGCGGCATGGAGCGGGTGCTCGACGCGCTCGAGCATGCGCGCCCGGAGCGCGTGAAGCGCGAGCCGTTCGGGCGCACGGTGGAATCCCGCGAACGATCGCTGTTCATCGTGTCCTCGCCCGAGAACCTGGCGCGCCTGGACGCGATTCGCGAGGGGAACGCGAAGCTGGCCGACCCGCGCGGCGTGAGCACGGCCGAGCTCGACAAGCTTGCGCGCGAGCTGCCGGTGACCGTGTGGCTCAACTACAGCATCCATGGGGACGAGTCGGCGTCGTTCGAGGCCATGATGCAGGTGGCCTACCAACTCGTCGCCGGCAATGACTCGCTCACGAACGCGCTTTTGAAGAACGCTGTCGTGCTCATGAACCCGGCGCACAATCCCGACGGCCACGAGCGCTTCGTGACGTGGATCAACGCGCACGGCCAGGGGAATCCCGAGCACTGGGCGCTCGAGCAGCAGCGCTCGCAGCCGTGGGGCATCGGCGGCCGGCGCACGCATTACCAGTTCGACCCGAATCGCGACGCGCTCGCCATGAGCCAGCCCGAGTCACGCCAGATGTCGCGCGAGATCCGCCGCTGGCGGCCGCAGGTGTTCGTGGACCACCACGGGCAGACCGCGTCGTTCTTCTTCCCGCCCACGTCGGAACCCACGAACCACACGCTGAGGCTCGCCGACTACCGGCGCTGGGTCGAGCGCTTCGGCCGCGGGAACGCGGCGGCGTTCGATCCGTACGGCTGGAACTACTACGTGCGCGACTACTTCGACTTCCACGCCACCGGTTACTGGGACGTGTGGCCCACGCTGCAGGGCGCCATCGGCATGACGTACGAGACCGACGGCGGCGGGAACCTGGCGTTCCGCCGCGACGACGAGACCGTGGTGACGCTCGCCGACGGCATGGCGAGGCACTTCACCGCGTCGCTGGCTACCTTGGAGACGGCCGTGCGCTATCGCGAGGAGCGGCTGCACGACATGGCGGCGTTCGCGCGCACGTCGTGCGCGCCGGTTCAGGGTGGCGCGCGCGCGTACGTCCTGGACCCGGGCGACGACCCGCTGCGCGCGGCGGCGCTGGTCGAGAACCTCCAGTTCGCGGGCGTCGAGGTGCAGTGGCGCGCCGGATCGTTCACGGTCAAGGGCGCTCGCGCCGTATGGGCCGATCCGGGCAGCAAACCCGCGCCCGCGGCTGGCAAGGGACTCGACCGCGCCGGCACGCCGCACGCGCCCGAGGCCGCGGCTGCGCCACACACGTTCGGCAACGGCGCGTTCGTGGTGGACCTGGCCCGGCCGGGCAGCCGAGTCGCGCGCGCGCTGATCGAGGAGGACCGCTCGGTGGACTCCACGTTCGCGCGGCT